>NZ_OZ026539.1:0-302543 GCF_964020195.1 Spiroplasma endosymbiont of Lasioglossum villosulum | reverse complement strand
TTGATGTAAAGGTTCATCTCTAGTAATTCATCGACTTTTTTTACAATATCACTTATGGCTTTTGCTAATATCTGTTTCATTTTTTTCTCCTTATTTGATTAAAAAATAAAAAACCCATTTACTTTAAAATAATAAAGTAATAGGTTTAAATAAAAACTCATATACACACCAAACATCTTGTTATATTTTATATAATTTTTAAAACAAATTTATTTTTTCAAACTAGATCCCGCTTTGTTTTGTTTTTGTTGTTTTTTTTCTTCTTCTTTTTCTCTTTTTCATCTTTCTCTAGTTTCATTCACATCATTAATTTCCCATTTAGCAACTTTGCTTAAATCTGTTGGGCCATTAGGTTCTGTTTTTCATGGGTTTGACATTTTTTAATTTTCTCCTTACTTTAAACTTGAATATTTTTTCTCCATTTTAAATATTAAATATCCGACATCATTATATATCTTTTTTATTTTATTACTTTTATTAGTGTTTAAAAATTTCATAATATGTAAAAATTTTTACTAAAAATAAACACTCCATTAATGTACTAAGATTTTTTATAAAATTAAGATAAGTAAGGTAAAATTATTGCAATTTTTCCAAAAATATTTATCAAAAAAATCAAAAACTTATATAGAGTATGAATATATTTTTGAAAAAAAACTGAAAATATAAATTATTTCTAAAAATAATAACAAATTTCCTTGCAATTTAAATATTATTTGTTATTATTCTTATAAGGATTTAGATAGCCTAGGTCCTTTAAAATTAAGGTAATATGTCAAAACATTATTCAATTATAATATTTTTAAATATAAAAATTTAAAATTAATCTAAAACCCCTAATTTAAACTCTATAACCCCAATAACCTTAAATTTTATTTATAAATACCCCCCCCTTTTTTTTTTATAAATGACATATTATCTTAGCAATAATTCTTGTGTAGACAAGAGCTGAAAAGCTCTTGTTTTTTATATATAAAAAAGAAAAAATGAATTTAAAAATTAAAAATTGAATGTTATAATAAAACTTAAGGATCTATTTATAAATATCCTTAATATTTAAATAATTAAGTTACAGAACTCTAATCACTATAAATATAATAATTCTCTTAAAATTAACCCTAAAACCTTATATTTATAATGTTTTCTACACAATTAAATCTGTAACTTAATTATTGTTCGATAGCAAGAAAAAAATCTTGTTTTTTTTATATGCTAATTTTTTAATTTTATATGAAGTTATACTTACTTATTGTTATAATAATTTTATGAAATTAGGTGAATAAATGAAAAAAGCATTAATTATTGATGGTAATAATTTATTATTTAAAGCATATTATGCTACTGCATACCAAGGAGTTAATCTACATTCGCTACAGGGTATTCCAACTAATGCCGTCTATGCTTTTATTAGAATGCTGACTAAGTACTTAAAATCTAACAACTATGCTAGTGTTTTTGTTGCATTTGATGCTGGTCGTAAAACATTTCGTCATGAAACTTTAGCAACATATAAAGGAAAAAGAAGTGAAACTCCGGTTGAGTTAATTGAACAATTTAATTTAGTTAAAATATTTTTAGACTTAGCACAAATTCCTTGGGGACAAATAAATAATTATGAAGCTGATGATATTATTGGCAGCATTGTTAAAAATAAAGTTGCTAGTAATTATCAAATTGATATTATGAGTAGTGATAAAGATTTATTACAACTATTAGATAACAATATTAAAATTCTTAATCCACAAAAAGGGATGAGTGATTTAAAGGTTATTACTATTTCTACATTTCAATCAGAATATGAATTATTACCTTATCAAGTTACCGATTTAAAGGGATTAATGGGTGATAGTTCTGATAATTTACCTGGCATTAAAGGAATTGGTCAAAAAACTGCTATTAGTTTATTAAAAGAATATGACACATTAGAAAACATTATTGAAAATGTAGAACAATTAAAACCAAATGTTAGTAAACTAATTAAACTTAACTTTAATAATGGTATTATTTGTAAACAACTAGCACAACTTAATTTAAATACACCAATTACTGGTAATTTAGAAACGTTTAATTATAATGTTGAAAATTTAAATAATGAAAAGTTACAAGACTTTTACAAACAATATAATATGAACTCTTTATTAACACAAGACACTAATCCTAAAACTAATAAAAATAGTACATCTCACGTTCAAATTATAAATAAGTGAAGTCAAGAATGAAATTGTGATTCAAATTACTTATGATTAGAAATTTTTGGTGATAATTATAATTGTGATAATATTATTGGTTTTGGTATTAAAAATAAAAAAGGAACATTTTATATTAATAAAATCAATGCAATTAATTGTTCTAATTTTCAACATTTCTTACAAAATAAAAAACTACAAAAAATAACTTGAGATTTAAAAAAGGTTATTATCGCAGGACTACGTTTAAAATTAATAATAAATAATATTATTTTTGACCATATGTTAGCTGCTTACCTTCTTTATGCTAATGAAAAAATATTACCAGAAAACATTGCTGTTATGCTTAATGTCAATGTTAAAGATAATTTAAGCGCTGATGATTTCTATGGCAAAGGTATTAAAAAAAATATTCCCAATGATGAAAAAGAAATAGCTATTTTTTTAGAAAAAAAATTAAATTTTTTAACAGATTCTCATCTCATTCTTATAAAAAAATTAAAAGATACTAATAACTGAAATTTATATCAAGAGATTGAACTACCTGCTGCTTTTGTATTAGTAAATATGGAGTGTAATGGTGTTAACATTGATCAAAAAAAATTAAAACTACTAACTGATAAAACTTTACTAAAAATCCAAGATTTAGAATTACAAATTAAAAAAGAAAGTAATAGTAATTTAAATCCAAATTCACCAAAACAAATTAGTGAATACTTATTTAAAGAATTAAAATTACCTAATTATAAAAAAGGTAGTACTGCTTTTGAAGTTTTAATTAGTTTAAAAAATCAACATCCAATCATCGATATTCTTTTAGAATATCGTAAATTACAAAAATTATATTCCACTTACTTACTTGGTTTACAAAAATATATTTTTGATGATGGTAAAATTCATAGCATTTATAATCAAGTGCAAACCAGTACTGGCAGGTTATCTTCATTAGATCCTAATATGCAAAATATTAGTATTCGCGATAAAAAGCAAAGAGAAGTTCGCAAAATCTTTATTCCAAGCAAACCACATACTAAAATACTATCCTGTGATTATTCGCAAATTGAATTAAGAATATTAGCTCATATTAGTGAAGATGAAAATTTAATTAAAGCTTTTCAGCAAAAGCATGATATTCATCGCGAAACTGCAAGTAAAATATTAAATATACCTTTAGCAGAAGTTACTAACGAACAAAGACAAAATGCAAAAGCTATTAATTTTGGCATTGTTTATGGCATTTCTAGTTTTGGTTTATCACAACAAATAGGAATTAAAGTTGAAGATGCTAAAATATTTATTAATAAATATTTTTCGGTTTTTCCAAAAATTAAAAGTTATATTAATAATATAATTGATTTTTGTGAAAAAAATCGATACGTTCAAACAATTTTTAATCGTAGAAGAGAAGTAATGGAAATTACAAATAAAAATAAGGTGATTCAAAATTTTGGTAAACGAATAGCAATGAACATGCCAATTCAAGGTAGTGCTGCTGATATTTTAAAATTAGCAATGAATAAAATTTATGAAGAAATAAAAAAACAAAATATTGATGCAATATTAATTGCACAAATTCATGATGAATTAATTTTTGAAGTTGAAGATAATAAAGTTAATGATGTTATTACTAAAATTACTAAAATTATGTCTAATGTTACTAAATTAAAAGTTCCCTTATTAATTAATACTAGTATTGGTGATAACTGATTTGAATTAAAATAAATTTTTAAAAATTTATTAATATTTAAAATAAATTAGTTTATTATATTTTATTGGAAGGAAAATAAAAATGCCAGAATTACCCGAAGTTGAAACTGTTCGCAAAACTTTACAACCACTTTTAACTAATCATAAAATTATTGGTGTTAGAATTCTTTTAAATAAAATTATCAAAACACCAAGTATTGAACAATTCACAAAACAAATTATTGGACAAACAATAAATGATGTTCAAAGAGTTGGTAAATTATTAATATTTATATTAGATGATTATGTATTATTAAGTCATTTACGAATGGAAGGAAAATATTATTTTCAACAAAATAATCAATCAATAAATTGAAAACATGTCTTATTAATATTAGAATTAGACAATAAATACGAATTAAGATATCATGACACAAGACAGTTTGGAACCTTTCATTTACAAACTAAAAATGAATATCAAAAAATAAAACCTTATATTAATATTGGTCCAGAACCTTTTAATAAAAATGTTACTGCTGAATATTTAAAAAATAAATGAAAAAATAAAAGTCAAAGTATTAAAGCAACATTATTAGAACAAAATGTTATGAGTGGTTTAGGAAATATTTATGCAGATGAAGTATTATTTTATGCTAGTATCCATCCGCAAAGTATTACTAAAAACTTAACACTTAAACAATTACAAGAAATCATTAATAAAGCAAAATTTGTGCTTAATAAATCAATAAAACTTGGTGGATCAACAATTAGTAGTTATACTTCAAGCCTTGGTGTAACAGGTTACTATCAACAAGAATTACAAGTTCATACTAGAGCAAAAATGCCTTGTTTTAAATGCCATACTATTATCAAAAAAATAAAAATAAACCTTCGCGGAACTTACTTTTGTAATCACTGTCAAATTAAATATTAACTGTGGAAAACTCAAAAGTATATATTAATAAAGAATATTTTTAATAAAAAAAAGTGGAATAAATGTGGATAAGTATGTGTTTTAATCATTTCACTTTATTTATATTCTTTATGTGCATATAATTATCATACCATGAAAGAAATGGATAGTAAAAAGAAAGTTAGGAAATGAATATGAACAGAACAATAAATGATATTGATATTTTTAAGTTGAACCAATCAGAATATATTAGTAACGAAGATTACCAAATTTTATTTATGTTATATCAACCAATAATTGGTATTGAAGCAATAAATTTATATTTAACTTTAGTTCAAGAAAAGTTATTAACAAAACGTATTAATCTTGATTTCAATCACGGACGAATTAAATCTTTATTAAAAATAACTTCCACTCAATTACTTGTTGCTTTCCAACAACTTGAATCTGTTAACCTTATTAATACTTACTACTATTCTTTAAAATCTACTTACATTTATCAATTGTGTTCTCCCTTATCTGCTGATGATTTTTTTGCTAATACCCATTTAAACTCAGAACTACTTAAACAATTAGGAACTTTAAATTATGAAAGACAAAAATTTTATTTTTTGAAAAATGATATTGAAATTACAGAAAATTATGTTAATATTACTCAACAGGAAAATACTATCCCTCAATCTTTAAAATTAAAAACAGCACTTAATAATATTTATGCTAAACAAGAACAAACATCAATCTCTAGACCAATTTATTCATTTCAAAATAAAAATCAAATTAACACTATGAAAGTCAATTTAAATTCTAATGGTAATACAATTATATCTAGAGATAATTCTAATGTTATTAATACCACATTAAATTTAATGCAACAAAAATTACCTGAAGAATATTTAAAAAATTTAACTGGTAAAATACCAACTGATAAATTAAAAACAACATTAGAAATATTAACTAATAACTTTCAATTAAATAATGCTGTAATTAACTGCTTAATTGAATATGTTTGATTTAAAAATAATAAACGTTTAGAACCAAACTATATTATTAAAATTGCTGAAACCTTTCAAGAAAATCAAATTAATACTATTGATGATGCTTTATCTCATTTAAAACTTGCTTATGCTCGTAGCAAAAAAAATCCACAGCAACAATTTCAACAAGAATCATTATGATCTACTACAGAACAATCAACAACAAATAATTTCAATAAAAAATTAATTAAAAAATATAAGGTTGATAATATTAATAAAAAAGATATAACATTAACTCAAGAAGAAATAAAGAATATTTTAAAGGAATTTGATGCCCATTAATTTAATTATTAAAAGACACTATTATTAAGTAAGGAAATGATTATCATGAAACTTAAAGCGACAACTATCTTAAAAGAAAACATTAACAATGCTGAACTTCATGACTTTATTAAAAAAAACAACTTAACTAACAGCAAACTAGAACCATATGTTGAATTATTAAAAACTTATATTGATAGCTACAATTTATGTAAAAAACGAGAAAATCTTAGCAAATGTCTACAAAATGTTAAAGGATATCGTTATAAACTAGTAATGTTACCTAATCAAAAAATAAGTTTAGTACTAACCGATTGTCTTCATTCTATTAATAGATCTGTCCAACAACAAGTACATAATAATTTTTTAATTAAATACTATGATGATAAACTTTTATCACTTTCATGAAGTAAAAATTTTAATGTCTCAACTAATGCAAGAAAAGAAATCATCCAGTATTTACATCAATCTTTAAAACACAAAAGTTATCAAGGTTTATACTTATATGGTGACACAGGTAGTGGCAAAACTTTTATTTTTATCTTATTTGCAAATAAATTAATTCAAAAAAATCAAACTGTTTGTTTTATTGTATGACCTGAATTTGTTATGGACATTAAAAAAAGTTTTAAAAATGATACTGATACTAATCAGCAAATTGAACAATTAAAATCATGTGACTTATTATTTATTGATGATTTAGGCGGTGAAACCGTTAGCGCTTGAGAGCGTGATGAATTATTATTTAGTATTCTTAATGCACGAATTTTACCATTAAAAACTACATTTATTAATTCTAACTATAGCATTAGTGAACTATATCAACATTATTATTTAAAAAATAGTAAATCAGAAGAAATTAAAGTTAAACGCTTATTAGAACGTATTCAAACTTTAACTATACCAATTGAATTAACTGTTGAAGAATCACAAACTACAATTGAAAATATTAATATTGACAATATTAATAATGAAATAGAATATATACCAATATAAAATATAGTATTTTTCATAAAAAAAGGGCGGTTGTCAAATTTACGAAATAATTAATTATCATATTAGTAACTTATTTCCAATATTACCATTTAAAAATGATGATAGACAAATTAAATTCTCTTTTACCCTTAAATTTAAATTTATATTCGACGTATTTTAAAAAATATACATTTAAAAGATAAAATAAAAATTATTAACAAGGAAAAAGACAAGAAATAATCTTGTCTTTTTTTGTAATTGTAAAATTTTAAAATTTTTATTATTAACATCCTTTAAATATCTACTACACGCAGTGACCAAGTAGGAGAAGTTAATAATTAATAACCGTCTTTAACGCTATTATCAACACGTGTTAGGGAACTAAAAAAGTGAACTACAACACAGTTGTTAAAAATAGTAGCTAGTATGTGGACTTGCATGGATAAATAAAAAGTGGAGTGATACCTAATAAAATATACTAACCATTAATGGTAATTCTTGGGGTGGGAGCGAATTGGAAACTAGTATATATAGACCTGTTGTAGGGACCTATTGTATTAATTCTATTCTTTATTTAACCAACCTTGCCACTCCCCAGTGAGCAAGTGTTGGTTTTATTTTTTATTTTTTTTGAAAAATTTTTTTGGGCGAGAAAATAAATTTAAAACTTGTAAAAAAAATTAAGCGGTGCCGGTTCAATTAAAATATTAATTTGTTCAACACAAATTAAATAAATATTGAATCGAATGCCTCAATGTTTTTTAAAATTTCATAATTTATTTTTGAGCCCAGTTTTCATGGAATGAATAAAACGAATAGTAGTATTATTAATAATCTAAAAATCAAAATATATGTTCTTTATGCTAGAAGCAACAGAACATATTAGGAAAGGATTATTATGCAAATATAATTTAAAAAAGAACAAATTGTTAAAGATAGACCACAATCTATTCTTATTGATTATGGTGAATATAAATTACAATGTCCAAAATGAATGGTTAAAAATAATAGTTTTATTGCTGATGATAAATATACATATTGAGTTTTTAATTTAGAAAATATTAAAAGAGAATTAAGTGGTAATGAATTAATAAAATTATTAGAACCATATATTAAAGACCAAAAAATAACTGTTAATAAACCAACTGCTCCAAAACAATATTATCTTAATGATATAAAACTTGAACCATTAAAATTTTATGAACAGCATAATAGTTGATTTATCGGTGAAATAACAGATAACAAAACTAAAATTACTAATCCTTGTTTTAAATATAACATTACGTGAGAAGAAAACAGAAAAGGTTTTAAAATAAATAATCCATATAAACATGATGATTTACCAATTAATTATATAGTTACTTCTTATAAGGAAATTTCAACTCATAATGAAAAAGTATTTTTGTTGAACATGTAAACAAAATAAATTAGATTATTTATTCTTTAATACTAATGATATAAAAACAAGAAAATATTTTTTAAGAGATAAAAATGGTAAAGCAATTTGTTATGACTGTATTTTAAATATTAGGTTAAGTAGGAGGTATAAATATGGATAAAGAAAAATTAATTAGTTGATTAAATTTAATTTTAGATAGTGATATAGAACAATATAATAAAGAAAAAGACATATATTATTTAAATAAATTAAAAGGTTCAATTGATATTATTAAAATTTTAATTAATAAACTACAATGCAGAGAATTTGATTAATATGCAATATGAATTAATTATTGGGATTGACCCCGCTGGTATTGGTAATAATGGAATTGTTATATATTCAAATGAAACTAATAATATTATTTTTAATGAAACATTTAAAACTAAAACAGTTTTAGAAAGTAAAAATATGTATAAAGAATATTTTCAATTAATTCAAAAACAATTTATTAATCAAAAAATATTAATTATTGTAGAAAATTTCTTTTTAAGTTCAAAACAATTATTAACTAATCCATTAGCAACACCTAAAATTATTGGTGCATTAATGGTATTAGTAGAAGATGTTATGAATTGAGATTATTTAGAAAGTGAACCAAAAAATAAAACAAAAATAGAAAATTATAAAGGAAATATAAAATTAACAAAACATGAACAAGATGCATATAAACATATTCAATACTATTTAAGGAATTCTAAAAATGAAAGATAAAGAAAATTATGTCAAATTAAAAGTAAAACTGAGTAACACTATTGAAGCAAAATATTACGAAAAAGGTAATAAAGAATTATATTATAGTGTTCGTGGTCAATGAAATGGTTTAAACTATGTTACTTTAATTTTTAACAACCCAAAATTTTATAGACGCTGTATTTTATTAAACAAAAATGATGAAATTTTAGTAACTGGTCAAATTTTTAATACTTTAAATATTCCTAAAAATCGTGCATTTTGTTCAATTAATGTTAAATGATTTAAAAAATGAAAAGAGTAAAAAATGATATTATGAAAAATTTTATTAATAGTACCAATATTAATAACAAGTATAACACTAATAATATTTTTAATATTTATTATTAAAGAATTAAAAAATGAATATAAAGTTTTAAAATTATTAAATTCAATTGCAAAAAATTTAGAAAAAAAATAATCAAATAAGGAGAATAAATAATGAATAGATGTACATGAACTGAAACAATAACATTTGAAAAATTTATTCATGAACCATATTATGATGAAATTAAAAATGAACAAAGACAAAGACAATGTGAAAATATGACAGATGAGCAATTTGATGAATATGGAAGAGCATATTGTAAAGAACATAGAATTAAAGTTGATGAAATTAATAAATCAAGACATAAAAATTGTATTAATAAAGAAAAATTAATTAAAGATTTAGAAGAACGAATAACATGACTTACAAATGAAATATCTAATGTTAAATATTTTAAACAAATAGAATTTTATATATGAGAAAAAATATGTTTAAAAGATTTTTTAATTAAAATAAAAAACAAAAATATTGAAATTGGTGAATTTGATTATGAATAAAGAAAAATTAATTATTTCTATGAAAGAAAGAATAGATTTATTAAATAATTCATTAATAGAATATTCATCCAAACTTTATGAGTTAGAAAACTGAATTATAAGACTTGAAAGAGGTGAATTTGACTAATGATAATATTACCTACTTTGTTTGAAAATAAAGATGAAATTGAAATATTATCACCATTTCCAAAAGAAATTCATACAAGTAATGATATTAGAGCAATTATTTTAAGACAATACCCAAATGTTAAATCCAAACACATAATTGTTTCTGACCCAGAAAGTAATGTTGCATTAATAGTTGGTGATAATGATTTTTATCAAGGTTGAATTAAAGTAACAGTTAAAAAATTAGAAATTAAAGGAGAATAGAAAATGCCAAGTATAGAAAATCAATCAAATTATACTTTAACTAAATTAATTAGAACTGGAATAAGTCCAATTTGTGCAATGATTGGTACAAGTGCTTATTATGGTCAAGTAATAGATAATCCATTATTAGGTTCAATTAATAGTTTATTATTTGGTAAAAAATTAGGTTTAGATATTTGAAATTTAAATCAAAGACCAAATACAAAAACTAAATTAATTAATAGTAGTAAAAAAATACTATTAGGTTTAGGAATAATTGGTTTAGCAAATTATAGTAAATGAACTGAAAATAATATTAATCCTATTATTCCAAGAACACCAACTCCAATAACTACTACAACTACAACTGAGGGTCCTCCATGATTATTATTAAATAAGCAAGAAAATCAGTCATTAATGGATTGAGATACTTATATTTCATTAAATGCTTATGGTATATCAAATCTTATTAATGGATTAACGGAGTTAGTACCTAATAAATTTGAAACAATAAGAAAGATTTATAATATGGCTACTGGTGGATGTTTAATATCAAGTGGTATTGCTATGGGTATTAATAATGATTTTAATAATGCTTATGCAGTACCTACC
This sequence comes from Spiroplasma endosymbiont of Lasioglossum villosulum, assembly GCF_964020195.1. Classification (NCBI taxonomy): domain Bacteria; kingdom Bacillati; phylum Mycoplasmatota; class Mollicutes; order Entomoplasmatales; family Spiroplasmataceae; genus Spiroplasma; species Spiroplasma endosymbiont of Lasioglossum villosulum. The sequence continues at coordinate 291,530 of NZ_OZ026539.1, read as the reverse complement.
ATAATTGCTGGTGCAAGTGAAATTATCCATAATTTAATACCTATGGAAACTACAAATCATAATGAAGAAATGCAAAAAACATCATTTAATGATGAAACTGCAAGATTAATTAATGACAATAGATTTACTATTAATAGTGAAACTGCAAGTCAATATTATGGTAGTGATAATATGAGCGAAGTACCATTAAATAATGATAATGCTTCATTAAATTGAGATTACAATTACATGAGTTTATAAGGGAGGTGAAAAGCAATGAATAAAGAAAAAATTATTGAATATTATAATAATGAAATTCAGACATATAAAGAAAGATTGGAACAATTAAATAAAGAAATATCTGTATTAGTAAAAATTATAAGTAATTCACAGTCAATGATTGAAAGAATTAATGGTGGTCAATTTGATGAATAATTAAAAATTAAAAATAAATAGTTGAAAGGAAAATATTGAAATGAAAGAATTTTTACATGAATTAATAATTATTGGAACAAGTGTTGGAACATTAATTTGCAGAGAAATTATTGTTTTATTAAAAAGATTTATCACAACTCCAAAACATGTTAGAGCAAATAACAAAATTATAAAACATCAAAAAAAATTAGCAAAATTAAATGAAAAAATTAATAAAGGAGAAAAATAATATGACAAAAATTGAATTTAATGAAAAATATAGAAAACAAGATATCAGTATTGATAGAGATTTTGATTTACATATTGATAATTGTTTTAAATTTTCTGATATCAATACATTAGAAAATGCTGTTAATGATTATAAAAAACTAATAAGTGAAATGCCACAATTAGTTAAAGATTGATTACTGGGATAAGATTAGGAGAATGTTAAATGTTAGAAAATGAAGATAATATTCAACAAACAACTGAACCTTTAACTGAAAATAATGCTCAACAAGAAATAGAAAATAAAGTTAATGAAGCAGAAAATAAGTTAAATAAACTTAATCAAGAAATTAAAGAAAAAGAAATGATTAATATATTTAAAAAATATCAAGTTAAAACTGAATTTTATGATTATTTAAAATTTAAAACTAATAATTTAGAAAATTCAAAAATTGAAGAAACTATTAAAAAAATGATTAAAGAACAACCAGTATTTAAAGAAACAATTAATACAGGTGGCAATAAACAAATAATTATTAATAATAAACCAAATGATAAAGAAAATTTTTTAATTAATTATAAAAAGAAAAATTATTTATAAATGAAAGGAAGAAATAAAATGTCAGTACCATTTAATCAAAATTTAGACAATACAGAGAGATTAGTAGAAGCACCAGAATTTATAGAGTTTTTTAAAATTTCAAATAGTCCATGGGCAAACTTTTTCCCTACTGAAATTGTTGACTCAGTAAATATTGAGTTTATTGTTAAAAAACCAAAAAAACCAGAAGTTAAAATTATTGCTTGAGATGATAAAAGTAAAAGATATGAATTACCATATGTTGATACAGATAAAATTAGTAAAAAAATAACTAAAAAATATCTTGCAGGAGAAATTATTACAGATGTAGATTTAAAAGCAAATAATGGTCAAAATTTATTAGATAGTATGCAATATGAAGTTGCTAATGACTTAGCAGATTATTTAGCAAATAATGATACAAATGTAATTGCAAAATATGCAACTAAAATAGACATTACTGATAAAACACCATTAGGATATTTAAAATCAATGTTAGATGCTTGAAATACTTTATTTCAATTTAGAAATATTGCAAATAGTAAATTTTTTATTACTAATGGTCTTTATGATAGTTTAGTTTATTTAGCAGATAATAAAGGTTTAATTACTGATAATCAGTTGGCACAACAATTACGTTTAAATGGAAATAATTTATATGTAAAAGGTGTATTATGTGAAATCGTTCTTGATGACTATATGGTTTTTACTAATGATAAAAATGAACAACAATTAATGACCTTTATTTTAGCAACACCAAGAGCAATGAAAAGATACATGATAGAAAATACAGTTATTTATGTAGATTTTATTAAAGATGATAAAGCAGGAAGAGCATATAAAGTTGCTGGTGAAGTTGTTGGAGAAGCAATACCATATATTTCTAATAATGAAACAACATCAAGATGAATGTTATGTGGAGTTATTAAAACAGAAAAAACTGATTTAAAAACTAAAATTACAAGTTTAACAATTGATATTACTGCAAATGTTAATAACAATAATAGTGAATTAAATACACAAATAAAAAGTACTAATGAACTTAAATCATTAAATCCAAATTTAACAAATCCAACTATTAAATATTTTAGTGATGCACAAGGAAAAACTAATGTAAGTAATCAAAAAGAAAAAGCCGGTGACTTATATATAACTATTACTGCAAATGTTAATGACTTAAATTATAAAGGAACAACAAATCAAATTAAAATAACTCTTAAATAAAGGAAATTAATACCATGCCAATAGGTACAACTAATACAGCAATACTTTTAAACATAAATAAACCCAAACATACTAGAATAAGTAAACAACAAGAAAATAAAAGTTTTTGATGAGAAATTTTAGAAATGATTGGTGTACAAGTAATAGCAGTAGCACTTGCTCCTTTTACTGGTGGATTAAGTGAAAGCGTAGCCCTTGGATTAGGTGTAAGTGATTTTATTGCAAGTGCCATTAATTTTGGTATTTATGCTACAACTGATTTTACTATTAATCAAGTTTATGATTATTTAAAAGGAAATGTAACAAAATGAAATACTTTCTTTAATATACTAACTGCATTTGCTGGACTTAATAAAATTAGTCGTGGTTATCGTACTACTAAATTTATTAAACTAACACAAAAAACTAAAACATTAGAACAAATTGGCGTTAAAGAAGCAAAAAATTTACAAGAAATTATTAGTCAAGTAAGTGGAAAAGAAATTTTAACAGATAAAATTATTGGTAATAAACGTTATTTAATGAATTATAGTTTTACTCCTAATCGTGAAACAGTATTACGAGATTTAGGTTATGTTGCTGAAAGACAATATAAGAATAATTTTCAAAAACTAGAAACACAAAAGTTAAAAGAACACTTATTATTACAAAATACATTAATAAAATTAAGTCCACAATTAACTCCTAAATTTAAAATTAAAGATATTGAAAAAGCAAATAACTTTTTAAAAAAATTTAATACTGATTTAAAAAAAGTACTATCTATGAATCAACATGATTGATTAAATTTAGTTCATACAATACATACAGAAAATAGATATGGAAAAACTTTAATTTTAGATTTACAAAAAATTCGTGCTAATGCTATTAAATTTAATTTTAAAAAAAGTTCAATACATAAGATTGTTTTAAATGCAAATAAAATTTTTAAATATTTGGATATTAGATTTTATTTAAAAAAGGTTTAAATAAATTTTGAAAAAATACACAATATTTTGAAAAAATACGAGAAAGTATATATAAATTACAAGAAAAATTTGAAAAGTTAGAAAAACAAGCATTTGAAAAGATTAATAAATTAAAACAAAAAGCAACTGATTTATTTACTAGTGCAGAAAAAAGAGCAATTAAACATGCACAATTAATTCCATTAAATTCACAAGTATTTATGGGTTGTAAAATTCAACCTTTATCATTAGATAAATGTGCAATTACTATTTATCATCGCAATCCTAAATATAAACCAATTACAGTTGTTGATAGTATTCTTAAAGCAAAAACTTTTGTTACTCAAATACATCCATTTCATTGATATCGTTGATATAGTGGTTGATACATTGGTTATGGTATTAATCGTAATAAATGATTAAAAGCAATAGCATTTGCTCCACCAGTGGTACAACAAGTAATTAGAGATAGTTTTAAAGTATATAGAGAAATATTTAGAATAATAAGAACTTATCATAAAGTAGTAAATGTTATTAATAATCCTATTGAAAATATTAATAAATCATTTAAAAGTGTTGGTTTAAAATTTTCAGTTAATACTTTATTTGGCACTGGACTATTACATCATTTAGAAAAATTTGCATATAGTCAAGTTATAAAAAAAGGTAAGAAAAAGTTACAAAAAGAAATTATCCATATATCACATAGAAAAACTAAAACAAAAACTAAGCATTATAAAAAAGCATTTTTTAAGGAATGATAAATTATGATTAATAAACTTTGAACTGATGTCAGTCTTGAAAATTATAATAACTGATATCCATTAACTGGAAAAATTACAGAAACCCCACAGCAATATATACAGACATGACCTAATGTTAATGATTGATTTAAAACTTTTGCTATTCGTGCTCAAAATGATATTAATGCTTATCTTGATTTTATTTTATCTAAATTTCCTTTTGATAGTTTTAAAGATGAATTAATTAAAGAAACATTAAGAGATATGGTTTATGTAATGGTTGAACATTGAGTATTTAATCGTACACCAATTGAATTTAATGTTGATGCTACTATTCAATTTAATAATGGTAGTCAATTTAGTGCAAGTAGTATTCCTACGATTAATGTTTGAGATTTAGCACCTAGTAGAATGAAAATATGAGCAAGATTAACAAAATTAAAACAAATATTTTCAAGTTATAATGATGATGAAATAGATATTGAAAAAATTGACTTAAAAGCATTTTATACTAGAAATCAAGTTGATGAATTAATTGAACAACAAAAAGAATTTACATTATCAAAACAAATTAAATTATATGATGATTTAGTTGATGATAATGAAAATGAAATATACAGAGGTCCTGTTAGTAAATTTGTTAATAAAGGTTATATTGCAACAGATTATGATAAAGAAACTGAAACAATGATTTTAGATTGACCAGATGAAATTGGAACATTACCACAAGAAGCATTACAAAATAATCCACAAATTGGTGATTATACACATGCACCAACTTGTGATTTTTCTGCTAAACAACAAAAACGAATTACTACAAATGAAAATACTATTAAATTATTAGAAACTAAAGTTGATAATAATATCAAATTATTAGAAAATAAAATTGAGATTAATAAACAAAATATTGATGATATTAAAAATAACTGATTTAATATTGAAACTAGTCCATTATGAAAAGAAATATCAAATGAACTTTCAACTGATAATTTAAATAAAGAAATATTAGTAATATGAGGTTATATTTATGAAAGTGATATTTATAAATATAAATATACTAGAAAATCTATATTTAAATTAGATAAACAATCTGCAATAAAATCATATACTCTATTAGATACTTTTTATTCAGATGAAATTAATAATATTAGATTATATTTAACTTGCATTAATTATAAAATTCGTGCAAGTGCTACACCTGGAACATATTACTCAGGATTTATTTCTAAAATATATCAATATATTGGAAAAGGTACACCAACTGAATTTATAGCAGAAGAAACTTCTGGACATGATTATTATACAAAACAAGAAACTAATGAATTGTTGGATAAAAAGCAAAATATTGATGATGAGAATTTACAAACAGTTGTTAAACAAATTGTTCCAGCAATTAATGAAAATAAACTAAATATTGATAAAAAACAAGATAAATTAATTGCTGGTGAAAATATTAAGATTGATGAAAATAATAAAATTAGTGCTACTGGTGGTAAAGTAGATTTATCTGATTATTATAAAAAAGAAGAAGTAGATAAAAAATTAGAAGATACAAAAGCACAATTTCCGATTGCATTTAAAATAAATGCTCTAAGTCAAGAAATTCCTAATTTAGAAACTGAACATAAAACTATTGTTGATGCTATTAATGAAATTATCAAAAAACAGCCACAACCAATTCCAATTCCTCCAAGTGGTTCAAATTGAAAAGAAGTAGGAGAAGTTATAACAGATAAAAATAATGCTGAGTTATACTTGTAAGTGCAAGTAAATAAAATTGCAAAAAATTCTCATATAAAAATTTCATAATGCTAAATTTAGTTTAGAAAAAAGTAAGGAGTTTTTATATGAGTTATAAACATCTTGGCATAGATGAAAGGATTTATATTGAGAATCAATTGAAATTTAAATTTAAAATTAGTGAAATAGCTAAAAATCTTAATCGAAGTATTAGTACTATTATTCGAGAAATTAATAGAAATAAAGATAATAATCATTATTTTTCATTAATTGCACAAAATAAAGCTGAAAATCGAAAACAATCACATATTAGTTTTCATAAGTTTAAAAATAAGAATTTAGTAAAATATGTACAACAAAAATTACTATTAGGTTGATCACCTGAACAAATTTATGGCAGAATTAAAAATTTTCATAAAGAGTGAGTTATTAGTTTTAAAACAATTTATACTTGAATTTATTTTGGAATGCTTGATAAAGTTACTAGTAAAAATTTAAGAAGAAAAGGTAAAAAACGAAAATCTAAAGAAAATCGTGGCAAGTTTAATGGTAAATCAATTAAAGAACGAGATATAAATGTTAATGATCGTATAACACTTGGTCATTGAGAAGGAGATACTATAGTATCATCACGAGGTAAAAGCAAATCATGTTTAATAACTTTAGTTGAAAGAGTATCACGATTTACTTTAGCAATATTAGTTAAAAACAGAACTACTAAAGTTATTAATAAAAATGTTAGTTATTATTTATCAATTCTTCCTAAAAACATTGTTAAAACTATTACTTTTGATCGTGGCAAAGAATTTTCAAATTGACAACAACTTGAAAAAAATTTAGATATAAAAATTTATTTTGCCAATCCATATTCACCTTGACAAAGAGGTACTAATGAAAATACTAATGGTTTAATTAGAGAAAAATTTCCTAAAAAATTTATTTTTTCAAAAACTAATAAAAATGAAGTTCATAAATTTATATTGTCTTTAAACCAAAGACCAAGAAAAATACTAAATTATCTTTCACCAATCGAATATTTGGATAGAAAAATAATTTAGTTGCACTTACCTTTACAATTTAGCTAATAATAATCAAAATTATATAAAATATATATTTAAAGATAAAACACATTATAGAATATATATAAGTTATGGTGATTATACAACTAAAGAAAATAATAAAAATTAATTATTTGTCAACTATAATTTTTATTATCAATTAGATACAAGCGTTGTAAAAAGTAGTTTATGAATAGCAAATAATAACAATAACCAACAAACTGAAATTAATATTTATAACAATAGAATAATGTGGGGTATGGGTAGAGATTATATTTTTAAAAAATTAGAAGAATTACAGGAATAATATTATGTTTTTTAAAATTATAAAAATTATTTTAGGTTTAATAGGAATAATTTTATCATCAGCAACAGCAGGTTTAATTATATTTATCATTGTAAAAATCATATTAAAAATTAATCAAATATTTTAAGAAAGGTGGTGAATATTATGTTAGGTAAATTTTTTAGAAAAGATAAAAGCAATATTAATGATAATCAAAGTGAAAAATTAAAATTTTTAACTAATAAAAATAAAAGTACACATGCTTCTATTTTAAATTATTTTGGTTTTAATGATTTTAACCATGAAACTTATTTTACTGCTTTTGTAGCAGAAAATAATGCTAATTTATATAATGCTCCATTAGAAATTAATAATGAAACCATTAAACAATATTTAATTCAACAAGAATTTTATAGAAAAAATTGAAATTCTATTTTTAAATTAAGTAAATTAGGAATTAGTGGTTATTTAATTTATATTGCAAATGATAATTTATATTTTCAAGTAGTTGACATACAACAAAGAGTTTATGATATTACTGGTAAATTAATTCAATGTACTATTTTTTATGATAATTATGAACAAAATGCACAAACTGTAAGATTATTTGAAGTTTATACATTAAACAATGAACAAGTAACAATTAATCGTGCAATTTATAGTATTAATGATACTAAAAAACAAAATAAATTAGATTTTAAATCATACATTAATAATCCTAATTTAGTACAAGAACAAATACTAAATATTAATTATATACCAATAGCAATTATGAGAAATAAAGCAAATGAACAAGCAGATTGTGAAAAAGTAATGGATAAAATTAAAGCACTAGATGTTATTTATGAACAAATTGTTTTAGATACTATTTTAAACTCACCTAAATTTATATTTAGTCAAACTTATGGTAATGTTCAATCAGCATTAGAAGAAGCAGTAAGAACTTTGGTTACTAAAAACTACATATTTAAAAGTGGTGGAGATAATAATGAACAAAACGAAAATATCAATATGACAAATAGTAATTTTAAAGGTAAAAATTTAACTGATATATATGATTGAAATGTTAATGAAATATTTAAACGTTGTGGTATTCATATACCAAGTCAAAAGAAATCAGCACAACAATCAGTACCCGAAAGTACAGCAGTTAATATTTCAACCATTAATTATATTGAACAAAAATTATGACAATTTAATATTGATATTCTTAAATTTATTCAAATATTAGTACTTTTAGATAAAGACTTATTAAATAGTAAAACATTTAATATTAATGATGACCAAGAAATTAATAACTTAACAGTTAAATTAAAATTATTTAATCCCGAAAATAACCAATTAATAGGAGAGAACAATGGAAAACAACAACAAACCACAAACGAAGTTTCCACAGAAACAAACTAAAATTAATCAAGCAGAAGTAGAAAATGATTATTTAATTGATAATATTCCCTATGACTTTACTAATATGATGAGAGCTACTAGTGACCCAGATATTAATAGAGCATACGATGAATTTAAAAAAAGAACTATATATATTTATGAAATTGAACGTTTATTTAAAAATAATGAAAATAATAGTTTAAGATTTTCAGCAAATACTATTAAAATTGGTTTTATTGATATTGATAAAGTATTAAAAACTATTGCTGTTGAAACATCAGACTTTACTATGCAATTAAATCAAAGAGCTAGCACAAATATTAATGATAATACAATTGAATATAGTATGACTGATATTAAAAATTTAATTTTTCAAGAAATAAATTTATTAAATCAATTTAAATTATATGCAGTTAGTATAAATGAACCATTAACTGAAAATAATATTGATAATTTATATATCATTAATAATTATTCACAACCTTATCAAAATCCAAAAACTAGAAGCACTAAAAGTATTACTATTATTAAAATTAAAGATTTTAAAACAAGAGATGGTTATCCAATCATTATTAAATTACAAAAACCATTAGATAAAGATACCAAAGTAATTGGTTTAAAAATTAAAGCCCCTAGAAGCATGATTTTTGGCAATATAAAGGTACTTGGTGAAGTTGACAATATGGAAGTATACCCAAAGTTATTTGTTAAAGATAAGATAGCATTTCCACTATTATCAATGCCTATCGAAACTCAACCAAAAGTTAGAATATTACAACAATGATTTAGTGAACAAATATTACCTTGAAATTTAGCAAAACAATTTATAGGACAAGAAAAATCAGTTTTAGATTTAATTAAAATTAGTAGTGGTACTGTAACAAGAAAAGAAGTTATTAATAATGCAAGAGTAACTGATACTTGACTAGGTTGAGAAATGGGTGCTGTTTGAGATGGTAATTGACCATTAAAACACGAAATACATTTAGAAGATAAAAAAGTTTTATCTTATAGTAATGAAGGATGATATGTTTATCTTGCAACCAATAATAGATTTAAAAGTATAGCAATTGAAATACAAGATGCGCCAACAATTGATAGTTTACAACAACTTTTATTAGATATGCTAAGTTATACATATAATTATAATAGAAATTTTAATGGTGCAGAATATGATGATAAAGGTAAAGCAAAAAATAAAATAGCAGAATTACGTGATACATTTTCTGGACAAAAACCGGATGAAATAATTACTAACTTATTTAAACAATGAGAGTTTGAATATCCAAATTATATAACTTTACTACAAATACAAATATTTAAACAAGTATTTATTATGTTATCAAAATATATTTATTCATCATTATCAATTAATAAAGGATTAAACGATGATAATAAAATATTATTACCTTATTATTTCAAATTAAAATCAAGTCCTATAAAACCAAGTGATAAAGAAATTTGAAAATTCAAAGATGTAAAAGTAGTGTTAAAATCTGAGTATTTTGACTTTACAGATATTAATAATATTAAATTAAAAAATAATGATATTAGCCAAAATGAATTATTTAAATTAGATGATAATCAATTTAATTGATTATCTATAACTAATGAACTTGAAAGCAATAATATTCCGTCATTAATTCCTGCTGATTGAACATTAAGTAATGGTGAATATGGTAAATATTTTACAAAAACAATTATTAATAAAGATAAAATTAAAGATATATTAAATTTATATGGTTCAAATAAATCTCAATTATTTTCAAAACTAGAATTTTATAAAGAAATTTCACAAATTGATAATATTAATGAATTTGAATTACAAATTGAAAATCCGATTAATAATTTAAATCGGATTGAAATTAGTGGTATATTTGGTGCTGGTAATTATGATTTAATTTTAAAAACTGATAAACAAGAAATAAACTTAAATAATATTAATTTATTTGATAAATATAATGAAAATATTTCATATATAAATATTGAAATTTAATTATCAAAATATCCATCAGGATATTGACCATTTCATTTTATATCATCTTTAAATGTTGGCTTAATACCAAAATATAAATCTATTTTATTTTCATCATATAAATTTTTAGTTTCTCATATTGTTGTTCCAGCCCCCCCAGTAGACTGTATAGTCATGTCCTAAATATGATTTATAATTATAAGTTTTATAATATGACATTATACTTAATAAAAGTGCAGTTATAACAGCAGTTCATAATATTATTTTTTTATAATTTGTTTTAATTCATTTTTTAAAATTATTTATTTCTTTTCCTTTTTCTTCTTTTTTATTTTCTACATCTTTTATTAGTTCTTTGCTATCTTGCATTTTAATTCTCCTTTTTTCCTTGATTTTACTTATTAAATTGTACTATTTTTGATTATTTTTACAAGTATGCTTTTAAATACAAAATAACGCCTAAATTAAAGGCGTTTATTTTATGAGACCTATACTATTAATTATATATAACTTGTTTATTATATTTTAAATATGAAAGTGGTTTTTTAAATAATTTTTATTTTATTTAAAATTACACTTATATATGTATATAATAAACAAGTAAATTATTTTTTTAAAAATATTTACAATAAATTTAGAATTTTTTAAAATAGTTAGGAGAAGTAAATGTGAATTTTAATTATAAATGAAATTTTAGAGAACAATATGCTAAAATTGATAAATTAGTTTTAGAACATATAACAAAGAAATGAGAAAAACGAGATTGAAGAATATTTAAAACAAGAGATAAAAAGAAATATAAAATAGTTGATTATCAATATCGAACAAGAAAAATAATGTATGGATTAGTAACTTATAAAAGAAGAATTTATGAATATTTTGATGAAAAATTACAAAAATGAGTTCGTGTTTGTTTAGTTGATGAATGACTAGAATTACCTAAATATAAAAGAATTGGTGAAGATGTTGAACAAACTATTATTGAATATTTTGCTGATGGAAAAAGATATCATGATATTTGTGCTATTTGTAAAAAAACAGGTATTAGTGTTAGTACTGTTCATAGAGTTTTTAAAAATTTAGAAGTAATTGAAGCAAATCCAGTAAAAGTAAAATTAGAAAAAAATCAACCTATTTTTGTAGCAATTGATGATGGACATCGAAAGTTTTGAGATTTTAAACGTAAAGATATAAAACACTCTATGTAATAACAACATATACAGATAATATTAATCATAAAGTACAAAATAAAAGAGTAAAAGCAATTATTAGACCAACAAGAACAGCAATTGGAGTTAAAAAAACTGCTGAATTTGTTAAAGAACATTGTCAAAAATTTTATGAAAATGTTGAACAAGCAAAAATAATTATTTGTGGAGATAGTGCTGGATGAATTAAAGAAGTTGCTGATTATCTTGGTGCTGAGTTTGTTTTAGATAAATTCCATTTAATTAGAACATTATATCTTGGTATAATGGCGGGAAATAAAGGAAAATATTGAAGTGAATATAATAATTGTAAAGATTTCATTAATAATGGTCAATATGAACAATTAATTGATTATTTATATAAAGAATTAGATAATCATAAAAAGTTAAAAAAACAATATTTTAAAAATAATAAACAAGGTATTGAAAATCAAGGTGCAAAGTGAAATATAGGTTGTTTTACTGAAACAAATATTTGACATGTTTTAAAAGAAATGATTGTTAATAAAACATATAGTATTTTTATTTATATAAAAATGGTTATTTTTAAATGTAATCAAATAAATTTAAAAACATAATTTTACTTATTTTAAAATAAAAAATTAAAAAAACTTATTAAATTAAAAGTTAATAAGAATTTTTGTTATATATTTATGTTAATTAAATTATTAAAATATTTTTATAATTTATAAAATTGAGTATTTTAATTGTAATATTTTTAAATTAGTAGTAAGATAAATTTACAATTTCATAAAAATCCAAATTATTTCTTGTCTAAAATATAATAAGACTAAAACGATTTAATTTATTCCGGATTTTTGACAATCTCCCACATAAAATAATGAAAACTATAATTAAAATAAAGGAAATAATTTACTAATAAAATAAATGTTTTATAAATAAATCCATATTTTATGACAAATATTAACAATATTTGTTTATAATATACCTAGTCATTAATCAATATAAAAAACAAACACACAAAAGGAGTGACTTAATAATGGCAATTAAAATTGCAATTAATGGATTTGGGCGCATTGGCCGCCTTGCCTTCCGTCAATTATTTGACAAAAAAGAAATTGATATTGTTGCTATCAATGATTTAGGAAATGTAGAAGCCCTAGCATATCTATTACAATATGATTCAGCACATAGAACTTGAAAACACGGAAAAATCAAAGCAGACAAATCAAAAAATACTATTAATGTTGATGGTAAAATAATTAAAGTTTGTCAAGAAAAAGACCCAAAAGCATTACCATGAAAAGCCAATGCTGTTGATATCGTAATTGAAGCAACTGGACGTTTTACAACAAAAGAATTAGCACAAGCACATATTGATGCTGGAGCTAAAAAAGTTGTGATTTCAGCACCAGCTAAGGGAGACTTAAAAACTATTGTTTATAATGTTAACCATGATATTCTAAAAAGTACTGATAATATTATTTCTGGTGCTTCATGTACTACTAATTGTCTTGCTCCTGTTGTTCATGCTCTAGAATCAGAATTTGGAATTATTAAAGGATGAATGACAACAGTTCATGCTGCAACCAATGACCAACGTTTACTAGACTTAGAACATTCAGATTTCAGAAGAGGACGTAGTGCTATGTCTAATATTGTTCCTGCAGCTACAGGTGCTGCTACAGCTATTGGTTTAGTTATCCCTTCTGTTAAAGGAAAACTAGATGGTTCAGCAATGCGGGTTCCAATCATTACTGGTTCAATTGTTGATTTAACAATTGAATTAAAGAAAAATGTTACTGTTGAACAAGTTAATGCAGCAATGAAAAAACATAGTAGCGAATCATTTGCTTATAATGAAGATCCAATTGTTTCAACTGATATTATTGGTTCAAGTTTTGGTTCAATTTTTGATGCAACATTAACAAAAGTTATTGAAGTTGAAGGCAAACAAATTGTTAAAGTTTTTGCTTGATATGATAATGAAATGTCATATGTATCACAATTAGTAAGAACAGTAATACACTTAGCAAAGCTAAAATAATTTTTAAATAGTTTAATTAAAATATTAAACTACAAAAATGCATCTTACCAATTACAAGATGCATTTTTATTAATCGTTTTAAAAATATATTAAAATTATAATATGAAAAAAGGAGATGAAAATTATATGAATAAAAAAACATTAAAGGATCTTGATTTTAAAAATAAAAAAGTTATTGTTCGTTTTGACTTCAATGTACCATTAGAAAATAATAAAATTACCGATGATACAAGAATAAAAGCAAGCATCGAAACTATTAAGTATTTACAAAATCAAGATGCAAAAATAATCATGTTATCACATCTTGGAAGAATTAAATCTGAAGCTGATAAAGCGAAGAATACTTTAGCGCCTGTTGCAAAAAGACTAAGTGAAATCTTAAAAGAAAATGTAATATTCATTAATGAAACTCGTGGTACAAATCTTGAAACAGCTATTAATAATCTTAAAAACAAAGAATTACTTTTAATAGAAAATACTCGTTTTGAAGATTTAAATGGTAATAAAGAATCTACTAATAATCCCGAATTAGGTAAATATTGAGCACATTTAGGTGATGTATTTGTTAATGATGCTTTTGGTACTGCACACCGTGCTCATGCATCTAATGTTGGTATTGCTACTAATATCAAAAATAGTTGTGTTGGTTTATTAATTGAAAAAGAATTAACAATGCTTAATAAAATCACCGTTAATCCAGAACATCCTTTTATAGCAGTACTTGGTGGTGCTAAAGTATCAGATAAAATTGATGTTATCAAACAATTATTAACAAAAGCTGATAAAGTTCTTGTTGGTGGTGGTATGGCTTATACTTTTATGAAAGCATTGAATTATAAAATTGGTGATTCATTATTAGAAAAAGATAAAATTGATATTGCTAAAGAAATTATTGAATTAGGAAAAGAAAAATTAATACTACCTATTGACTTTGTAATTGCTCCGGAATTTAAGGACATCAAAGGTAAAATTACTACTAATGAAAATATTGATGATGGATATGAAGGAATGGATATTGGTCCAAAAACAATTAAATTATTTGAAAATACTTTAATTAATGCTAAAACTGTTTTTTGAAATGGACCATTAGGAGTTTTTGAAATGAGTAACTTTGTTAATGGAACAAAAAATATTTGTAAAACTATTTCACAATTAAAAGGTGCATTTACACTAATTGGCGGTGGTGATAGTGCAGGAGCATCAGTTAAATTTGGATATGAAAATAAATTTAGCCACATTTCAACTGGTGGAGGTGCTTCATTAGAATATCTAGAAGGTAAGGATTTACCTGGTATTAATGCTATAGAAAATAAATAGTGAAAATATATGATTACTCAAGATCAAACAACAAGTGTTTTTATTCTTATTAGTTTATTTTTAATTGCGATGGTTTTAATATTTCAATTATTCCAATTTATTTTTTGATTAATTATTATTTTAAAAAGTAAAAAAAATGATACTAAATTAAAACCTAGCTATCAACAAGCATTATCCAATGAAAATATTAATTGTCAAATAGTTAAAAGTAAATTTACTTTTAAATATCTTAACTATAATTTTAAAAAAAATATTTTAAAATTAAAAAGTCGTGATTTTAATGAAACCACTACTTGAAATAAATATCAAACTTTAAGTAATGTACTTGTTATTAAGTGAAAAAATAATTCTCAAAAATGAAGTAATTTAGCTCTACCAATTATTAATTTATTTTTTATAAATGGTGTTATTATTACTATTATTTGTGCTTTATTGTATTATATTCCAACTCAAAATAATAATATTAACAAGGAAATATTAGCAATTTTTAGTTTCCTTAGTTTACTTATTATTACTATAAGTTGATTATTTTGAACAATGTTTTATGAAAAATTTCGTAAGTAATTAATGACATTAAATACAGAATTAAATTATAATGAACAAAAAACTATTAAATATATTACCCTATTTAAATCTTGTTTTCCATTTTCTGATTTAATGTTTTAAATAAAATAAAATTATTTTATTTAAGTATCAATTTTTACCACAAGTGTAAATTTGATACTTTTTTTATTATTTTTAATTAAATTTAAACTTAAAATTTATTAATAATTGATGATTAAATAAATTTCTATTATCTAAAATACAAATTAAAAATAAACTTAGTGGTTAATACCTAGTTATAGCGATAAAACTATAATATATATTTAAATCTCATTTATAAAAGTATAGTAATCTTGCTTTAAATTATATACCATATTTATTATTATAAAAGTAAATATCTTAAGAAAAATAAAAAAATGTTAAAATAAATACATAATTTTAGATATATTTTTTTTTGAAAGGGGTGTTAAAATGAAATATTTTAATCCAAGTTTTTTATTTAAATTATGAATATTAATTATTCCATTATTTCATAATGAAAAACAAAAAGTACAATCTATGCCAATAAAATCATTAAATAACCCAACAACCTTACAAGAATCATTAACCAATTTACAACAACTACCAATTAATTTAAAACAAGCCGAAATTTTTAATCATAAACATCGTCATAAAAAAAGAAATATTAATAGTAACTTAAAAAATTCAACATTTTTTAATGGTACATATACAAATGAAGGAACTACTTTCGTAAAATTAATTAAAGAAGACTTTTACTGTGGTGTTGAAGAGCCTTGAACTAATAATAAAGGAGTTGCTATATTACCTTATGTTTTAAAAGATAATGAATATTATTATTTACTAGTTAAAGAAAATAATCCGCTATTTAAAAATAAACAAATTAGTGAATATAGCACTATTACTGGGGAAGTAGAAAAAAAGATCTTAACACAACAGTAATAAATGAAATGAAAGAAGAAGCTAATATTAATGTTAATAATACAAAAGCAAAAATTTATTATTTAGGTAAACATTATTCAAACAAAATAAGTACCAAAGAATGACATTTGTATGGAATTGATTTAACAAATATGAATTTAGATTTAAATAAGCCCTACAAAGGTAGTGGAGATGGTTCTATTGCTGAAAAAACAATTACTGCCAAGTTTGTAAATAAAACTATTTTAGGTATTTGCAATGATGTTTTAAGTTTAGCTATTTATGGAAAATTAAATTTAGATAAAAAAATCGAATCAAATTTAAATATTGATAAAATTAATTCAATGGAATTAGGAGATTTTTCAAATCAATCTTTAACAAGTATAAATAACAACTCTTCATTATAAAAATAAGTTATTTATATTATTGATAGACATCAACTAAAAACTCATTTGTTGACTATGAGCCAAAACTTAACTGCAATAAGAAACAATCTATTAATAGTTACGATACTAAACATATTTTTAATAAAAAAATTGAAAGGGAAAAATAAAATAATGTTAAAAAAATTATTTATGGAAATTAAACAAAGAAAAACTAAGAAAAAAATAAATAAAATAAAAGAAAATTTAGTTTTTATTGATAGAATAAATTTACTTATAGAAAAAATTGAAAATTTTAAAATTAATTTTATTGAAATTACAATATATGCACAAGATATAGACTTAACTTCTTACTATCTCTCACAACATAATCTTGAAAATAATTCTAATAAATATTATTTTAAAACAAAAAATGAAACAATAATATTTTTGAAAAAATATAAGAAAATCTATGAGCAACGAATAACAAAAACTAAAGAAAAATATGGAAAATCAATACCATTATTAAATGGTTTGCAACTTAATCAAGAACAAGCACTATTAAAAGGAACAGACTTAATAAGCACAGTATCATTAAAAAATAACAATAATGTTTTAATAAAAATTAAATTAACTGAACAAATCGAAAATATATATACAAGTCTTTTCATAATAAATAATCAAAAAAGTGATACTACAAGTCTTTTAGAATTTGAAGATCAACAAGCAGACACGTTCACGCTACTTTCTGATATTTACTATGATAGCACACCAACCCAATCACAACAAAATTTAAGTTCTTTTATTATTGATACTAGTACAAACACTAAAGAACAAAGTCCTGAAGAAATAGAAGAAATAAAAGATGAAAAAAAATATGAGTTTCTTAATTCTGAAAACTCACAAATAGTAAAAAATAAACTAGCACAAAAAGTAGTATATAACATATAAAAACTTTTAAATAAATTAAAGATTGACTACTATCATTCAATTCTGAATTATTATCTCAATTATCCAACATATCATTAATTGCTCTAATTGAAATAGGATCAAATCTAATTAATTGATTATTAACATCAATAATTAAGTTATCTACCATTCTTTCCAATTCTCATTGAAAAATTAATGGTTTTTCTTTATTTTGTAATTCTTCTTTTTTATTGTTCAATTTTGTTAATATTTCTATTAAGCTAACTGTACTATTTTCATTTCAGTTATTATTTATATTTACAAAATCATTTCTTAAATTTTCAATTTCACTAATAGTTTTATTTATATACCTTGCTTCTGCTCTCTTCTCATATCATTCAGGAAATAATTTTTTGTGTACAAATGGTCCCATAGTAAATAATACTAATAATGAACTAGTAACAGCACCCATTAGCATTCGAATTGGTAATGAAAATTTATTTTCATTACTACCAAGTGCTTTAACAATTTTTTCATTACATAAATATGTTATACCAATTCCTGGTATTGTACTAAGCAAAAATCCACTACCAATAATACTCACTTTTTTTCATATATTTAATCCTTAATAATTATATATTAATTGTTGTCTACTATCTTCTGATATTCCTTCTTGTCTTATCATAATTTACTCCTATTTTTTAATTTGAGTTAATAAAATTAATTACTAATATCTTAACATAAAAACTAACATTAATATTTTAATAAACAATTAATTAATATATTTAATATTCTAAAATAAAAATAATAAAAACTAATTAATGGAAATAAGTTTATTAAATAATAAAATAATTAAAACTTCTTTTCATTTTTAATATAATCTCATATATTATCCTTTCAAAGTTGCTAACATTACAGCTTTAATAGTATGTAAACAATTTTCTGATTGTTGAAATACCTTTGATGCAGAAGATCGAAATACTTCATCAGTAACTTCTAATTCACCTGTTCCACCATATTGTTTAACAATATCTTGAGTAATTTGTGTATTACCATCATGAAAACTTGGTAAAGAATGTAAAAATATAACATCTGATTTTGCAATTTTCATTTTTTCATTATTAACTTGATATGGCATTAATTCTTTAATTCGTTGTTTTAATAAAACTTTATCTTCAGATACAGATGTTCAAACATCAGTAGCAACTACGTCAGCATCTTTACTTGCTGTTTTATAATCTTCTGTTAAAATAATAGAGCCACCCGTTTCTTGAGCAATTTCTTGACATTGTTTTAATAGTTGAGGATATGGTCATAAATTTTTATTAGCACAGATTACTAAATTGATTCCTAATTTTGCACTAATAATCATATAACTATTAGCCATATTAAAACGAGCATCTCCAAAATAAACAAATTTAATACCTTTAACATCTTTATTTTTTTTACACTCTTGAATTGTCATAATATCGGCTAGCATTTGTGTTGGATGATATAAATCAGTTAAGCCATTTCATATTGGAACACCGGCATTTTCAGCTAATTCTTCAACATCAGTTTGTTTATATCCACGAAATTGAATACCATTATAAATTCTACCAAGAAATTTAGCGGTATCAACAATTGATTCTTTAATTCCTAATTTACTACTAGTTGGATCAAAATATGTTGAATGCATTCCTAAATCACAAGCAGCAACTTCAAACGCGCTTCTTGTTCGTAATGAATCTTTTCGATATAATAAAGCAACACTATAGCCTTTTAACGGCTGTTTTTCTATTCCTTTTTGTTTTGCAATTTTTAAAGTAGCAGCTAATTCTAATAAGTAATAAATTTCTTCTGAAGTAAAATCTAATAAACAAATAAAATTTCTGCCTTTTAAATTAATAGCCATGATATGTTTTCTTCCTTTCAGTTCCTAATATCTTTATTTAATTTAACATTGATATACAATATGGGCAACACTCTGGCCACATGACAATTCAGAATTAGTAATTTCATAAACATGGATATGTATTATTATATTTAATTTTTAACTCAAATTTATTAACAGCAAGTAATTATTTTGTTAATAAATTGTTAAACTGAAAGTTGTTTTAAATATTTTTCTAGTGAAATAATATATTCTTTTTTAGAATTCCATTCTTTCAAAATTTGATTGATTAAGTAAGAACATATTTTTTTATCTTGGATAATACTCGTTACAACAAACTTTTTAATATAAAATACTCCAATACCATTTCTGATAAAAATTTTAGCAAGTAATAAAACTATTTTTAATTTATTAATTTTTGAATATATATTAATAGCAGACTTACTTTGCATTCAGTATTCTCCTTAACTTAAAATATTCTTTTTTCTCTCTCATAGTTAACATTTAAAACCTTTTTTTATATTTTTGCAATACATATACAAAAAATTACTAATGAATATATATATATATATATATTAAATTAATAAGTGTATTTTATTGTATATTTAAAATTTAAAACTATCAAAATAAAATTTTAAATATACAATAATAAATGAAAATGAAAAATATTGGTTTAGTAATTAAATGTAAAATTAAAAAAACAAAACTTTAAAACTTACTAAAATAGAATATTTTATAAAAGTTTTGAAAATAATGTTTTATCAATAAAACTTAATATAATTTTAAATTTAAAATTTGTACCTAAATTATAGGTACAAATTTTTATTATTTCTCATTTTGCTGTGTATACATCACAATACGTAAAATAAGTTGTAATATTTCATAAATCATACGAATCAAGTAATAAATAAACTTAATTTGGAAAATTCAACTAATAGCACGTATTTCTTTTTCATTTAAAATACCAACAAGATTTTGACAAATTTCTTTTCTTGATTTAGCATAAAAAATCATTTGCATTGAAGAAAAAAGAATTAATAAAATACTACCTAAAATTGATAAAACAATTGAAAGTATATTGGCGCTCGCTGCTGATAAAGTAATTCAAGAATTAGCAGGTGAAAGAGCAAATAGAATAGCAAGTGCAAAAGGAATTAAAACAAAAAATAATGTTATTTTACGAGAAAAATCTCATCAAAAAGTATTAAAACGACTACTATTTGAACTACTTACTGCCCAAGTACTTTCCATTGCCATTGCTAAAGTATAAATAGAACGACGGTGATAAGTTCATGGTAATAATCTTAAAGTAAAATTACCATTATTAAATAAATATGGCCTTAAATAAAAAAACCTAGGTTCAACAGTAATACTATTAATATTACCAAATCCCTTAAATTTTATTCTTTTTGCATTAATACCATATGTTTTTAAATATTTTTGAAATAACTCGCCACCAGTTAAATTAGCACTATTTTCACGATGGAATCAAGAATACTTAATTCAAGTGAAAAATCAAATCATAGTAACAACAAACAAAATTATACCAACAATAGCCACTAAGCTTGCTAAAACAATTAAACTAGTTGATCAAGTCTTTGGATCATTTGGATTAACTGAGGATAATAATAAATTAGTCATAATCTTCTCCTTTCTAACTATTTGAATAGAGTCTACAATATTATAACATAGTATTATTCCACCACGAAAAGAAAGTTATAAACTTCTTGATCACCATCAACAATTTCATATTCAATATCATAATCTTCATCTAAAATTTTTTTCATAAAATTAATTTGATCTTTTGAATAACCTTTACCTTTAAAAATAGTAATTATTTCTGCACCATCTCAAATTAATTTAGTAAACAATACTTTAATTACATTAAATAAATTTTCATTTGAAGCAATAATTTTTTCTTTACCATCTTTATTACGAAAACTAACAGCAGAAAAAAAGTGTTTTTTTCCAATTTTAATACCATCTATTTCAACATCACGATCAGCAACTGTTATATAACCAAAAGCAGCATATTTAATTTCACTTCACATATTTTTATTATTTTCTTTTGCACTTAATTCAGGATTAAAATTTAAAGCAGCACGCATACCTTGAGCAATATTTTTAGCAGGTAATACAAAAACTTTTGATTTTTTTTCTAATTTTCTTGCTTGTTCTGCTGCTAAAAATAAATTACTATCATTTGGTAAAATAAAAACATTTTTTGCATCGACAATTTCAATTGCCTTTAAAAAGTCATCTGTTGATGGATTAATTCTTTTTGAATACATAATAATATTATTAACCTTTAATTCATCTCTAAAAAAGGTTTCAATTCCTCTACCGGGAACAGCAGCAATTAAAGCAAATTTATTATTTAATTTACGAATTGGTTTAATAGTTTGTGTATGTGCTTTTGCCTGTTCCGTCATATTTTCAATTTTTACTTTTAAAATTTCACCAAATTTCTGAAAATAATTTAAAATTTGACCCGGTTTTAAAGTATGAACATGAACTTTAATTAAATCTTCATCATCTACTAAAACTATTGATTGACCATCCATTGTTTCTAAATCAGTTCGTGTTTTGCTTAAATTAAAATCTAACTTACTAACTTTATTTAGTTTTACAATAACTTCTGAACAATAACCAAAGTTTTCTTGATTTAAAACCATTTCTAATTTTGCTGTATCTTGTTGTTCTAATTTTTTCTTTGGTGAAATAGCTTTACCATGCTTTAAACCATACACCATACCTTCAACAATATAAACTAAACCAGCACCACCCGAATCAACAACTCCTACTTTTTTTAAAATTGGCAATAAATCAGGTGTTCTTTTTAACGATTCATTCATTCCTTCTAGTAATTTTTCAAAAATATAAAGCGAATCTTTGCCTGTTATTTCTAATTCATTAATATAACTAGCACCATCTTTAATAATAGTAAGAATAGTACCTTCTACTGGTTTCATAACTGCACGATATGCATAATCTTGTGCACTTTTTCAAGATTTTAATAAATCCTCATTACTAATGAAATCATTTTTTAAATCTTTTGTTTTTATAGTTTGAAAAAAACCACGAAAAATTTGAGATAAAATAACTCCAGAATTACCACGCGCACCCATCATTAAACCACGAGAAAAAGTAGTAGCAAATGTTTTTAAACTATTATATTCTTTGCCATTTAATTCTTTTATACCATTCATCATTGTTAAATTCATATTTGTTCCAGTATCACCATCAGGTACGGGGAAAACATTTAATTTATCAACTTCAAAATGATGATTATAAAGATTATTAGCACCGCTAATAAGCATAACTTTTAAGGTTTTAATATCAATTTTTTTCATTTAATTTCACCTTATATTTTCTTTTATTCTTCAATTAAATCATGAACAAAAATGTTAAGTACTATATAGTCTTGATGTTTAATAATCTTTTCAACAATATATTTTAAATTTTTCTGAGTTTGATTCATAATATTTCAAATATTATTATTAAAAAAACAAACTATATTAATATCAATAATTCAACCTAAATCAGACTTGTTAACTTTAATTCCATAATTATTATCTTTTTCATAAATATTGGTAACACCTGGTACAGATAAAATACTTTCTGATAATGCTTTTTTAATAATGTTCATAATATCTTTATCTTTTTCCACATAATCACCCCTATTATATTAATAATAAATTAAATTTATATAAAATAAAATCTCTTATAATTTTTATAGTCTCTTACATTATACCTAATATAATATATCAAGACAATAATAATCTTAAAGATAAAGATATTATATATTGATAATGGTTTTTTCTATTTATAAAATTTGTATAAAAGATAACGCAACTAATAGTGATATTAGTAATTTTTTTATTGAAAAATATGCAAAAAAAATTATTAATACTTTTAAAAATCTCTATTATATTTTTTATTACTATAACTATATCAAACATTTTAGAATTAGAGATAACAAAAAAAAGAAACATATTTCAACAAAAAACTATCAAGATAATTTAAATATACAATTAATTAAAGAAATAAAAAAAAGTCTTGAATATGCCATTTTAATAATAAACAAAATGGATACAAATATTTATAACCGAAATTTAAAAATAACACCAGAAGAAAATTTACAAAAAAAAGCACAAGATGCAGAAAATGAAAAATATAATGCATCATATTTACATAAAAAAACTAATGCTAATAATTGTATACTTTCATAAACGTTTTCTTTAATCTTTATTTTCTGTTACGTCAATAATAACTTCACTATTATCATCAAGAATTTCTTTAGTTATAAATTGACCAACGCTTTCAGCACCAGTTTTATCAGCAACCGTTTTTAAACGACTTAATTGTTTTTCCAACGGAACCAATGTTTTATTAATGCCAACATAAAGATCGTGATTTTCTACTAAACACTGTAAAAAATTATTATTTAATAACTGAATATGAACGGAAATATTATATATATGATTACTATTTCTTTCAATACCAACTTTAGCAATCATATCTTTTTTAATATATTTAGAATACTTTTCTTGTAAATAATTAAAATTTTTATCAACAGCATTTTTAATTTCATAAGTAATATTAATATTTTTTCCATGGACAATAACTTGCATGATTAATTGCTCCTATCTTTTAATTATTATATACATTTTCCCATAAACAAATAAATTTTAAAAGATAATAGTGTAATTAAATTTAAATTATTAACAACTAAGCAAAATACCAATTATATTTATAATATGCTCAATATAATCTTCAATTAAATTAATGATTAATACTCTATTTTTTATCTTTTCATGATTTTTGTTTTAAAAAATTTTGTTTTCCATTAAAAGCAATAGCTGTTTTTCAACGTGGATAATTATTACCTTTAGTAATAGCATTAGTATTATTCATTGGTTGTAAATTACTAATATCAGAAGTGCCTCCATGAAATAAAGGTCGTTGATGTATAATAGTTCAATTATAACTTTTAGGATCATCATCAAGTTTAACATTACTAATAAAGTTATTCCTAAACATTAGCGCACCTGCATAGTCTTTTCGATATAACTGTGGATTATAATCATCAATAATTTCTCCTTTATTTCATACTTCTTCAATTTGTTGTGGTGTTCAAGTTACTTCGCTATTAACAACATTACTACTGTTATTAGTTTGAACAGGATTCGGATTACTAGTTACTTGATAATCAAGTAATTTTGATTGTGGAAGTGCACCTCCACCAGTATTATTAATAACTATATTTATACCTTGTGTTGATTTATCGTGTTCATTAAAAAATCGATCTGTAAATGATGGTCCAATAGTTTGTTCACCAAAAAGAGAATTTTGTTCAACACTCGCGGATATTTCTGTTGCTGATAAAGCATTATTATTTGTCAATGATAATGCTTTTTTTGATTTATTTCTTAGATTAGCCATTATTAATCATAAAGAAAAAAGTACTAAAAAGAAACTACAAATTAATGCAAAGCCTGAAGGCAAAATAAAAAATAAAACATTAATATTTTTTTTGTCCATAACATAACTATAAATTTTTTTATAACCATAACTTATTAATAATCCTGAACCAATAAGTAAGACAAGCGAAATTACTACTACTATTAATGCTCATACTAAAGTTATTACTCCATATTTATTTAAAAAAATAAATGGAATTGTAATAAACACTAGAGTAATAACCGAAAAAATTAAAGTAAAAATTGTTAAAATCTGAAAAGTAAGAGTAAATGTAATGCCTTTACTATTAATTACTTCAGTTAAAATTGTTAAAATTTCGTTAACATTAGTACGATAAAGTATAAGTCATAATACTCAACTTATAATCAAAGTTATTGCCATTAACCCCGAACTAACAATAATTCCTCAACGATTATGAGAATTAATGTTTCTATAATTCTCTGCTGACACTTCCATACTAAAACCTCACAACTCTAAAATCTCATATATTAAATTCTATCATAAATGATGATTAACATGTTTAACGACAATTATGAAATATAAATGAAAATATAACCTTTATAAAAATACTTCTTGAAAATTAAAATTTAGATTTAACTTAATAAAAATGTATCATAATATTTTTAATAAACTTTAAATTTGCAACTTTCTTGCGAATAATTTTTTGTTAAAGATTGTTGATTTTGTGATTCTGATTTATTAATTTTTTCAATATTTAATCTTTCATCTAATGATTGATCTTCAAAAAATTTCCTTCTACTCTCTTTTTTTGCTAATCTATTTTTTTTCTAAAATATCAAATAAACTTTCTACTTTTAATGTACTATTTAATTGAGATTGTACTAATCTTTTATCTGCTTCTAACGTGGTAGTCATTTCTAATTTTGCAAGGTCTAACTGCTTAGTTAAAATATCTTGTTGTACCCTACTTCTTTCTAGACTTAATTGTTAAAGTTCTTTTTCCCTAATCAAATTTTCTGCTTCTATCTTCCTTTTTTCTAATTCTATTTTTTTATATTCTATTTGTTTAGTTAAAATAATTAATTCTTTTTCATTTATTTCTAACTTTAATTGTTCAAGTTCTTCTTGCTTAATTAAATTTTCTGCTTCCAATCTTTCTGTTTCTAATCTTTCTTTTTGTATTTCTGATCTTATTTTACTAATTTCTAATTCCTTATTTAATTTTTTATTTCATTCTTGAAAAAATTATTTGACATTTTTTCTTCTTTTTCTTTCTGCTCAAATTGAAAGTGTATTACCAATTATTACACTTCCAGAAAAAATAGATATTGCTACTAACCCAACACCACTTACAAACAAGCCAGTAATAGCAGCAGTACTTATAACAGCTTGAATACCAGTTTTTCAATAAAATTTTTTATTTTCTTTATCTAAAGTTTTTTTGCAATAACAACAGTTTCATTATTACAATTATTTAAATTTTGTAATTGCGTTTCCATATCTTTTATCCTTTTCAATTGTTTATTTACATTTTTATATATATGTACTTATTTTTTATGAATTGATAATGAACAATTATTACTTCTTTCTACATTTACTACTGTTGTTAAATTAAATTCTTGAGGGATCGGTGATGAAGTAATATTTAAACTAGTTATGTTATTAAGTTTTGCTAATTCTTCTCTTACTTTAACTAATTCAAGTTCAACTTTAGTTCTTTCTAATTGTTTTTTAACAATTTTTGCTCTTACTGTTTCTAATTGTAATTCTTCTAATTTTCTCTGAAGAATACTTGATTTTTCATTATTCTCATCTTCTAGTTCTACTTTCTCTTGTTTATTTTGTTTAATCGTAGCTTTAATAACTGCACCCATCATAGCACCAGATGTGCCTGCACTAGCTGCTATTCCTAAATCAGAACATTGAAAGCCATCAATTCCACCAGCCGCTAATGTTACTACTGTAGCAATACCGGCAGCTATTATAGATAAATTTTTTTCGAAAACTTTTTTGGTAGATTGTCAAAAATCCGGAATAAATTAAATCGTTGTAGTCTTATTATTATGTTAGACAAGAAATAATTTGGATTTTTATGAAATTGTAAATTTATCTTACTACTAATTTAAAAATATTACAATTAAAATACTCAATTTTATAAATTATAAAAATATTTTAATAATTTAATTAACATAAATATATAACAAAAATTCTTATTAACTTTTAATTTAATAAGTTTTTTTAATTTTTTATTTTAAAATAAGTAAAATTATGTTTTTAAATTTATTTGATTACATTTAAAAATAACCATTTTTATATAAATAAAAATACTATATGTTCTATTAACAATCATTTCTTTTAAAACATGTCAAATATTTGTTTCAGTAAAACAACCAATATTTCATTTTGCACCTTGATTAACAATACCTTTTTTATTATTTTTAAAATATTGTTTTTTTAACTTTTTATGATTATCTAATTCTTTATATAAATAATCAATTAATTGTTCATATTGACCATTATTAATGAAATCTTTACAATTATTATATTCACTTCAATATTTTCTTTTATTTCCCGCCATTATACCAAGATATAATCTTCTAATTAAATGGAATTTATCTAAAACAAACTCAGCACCAAGATAATCTGCTACATCTTTAATTCATCCAGCACTATCTCCACAAATAATTATTTTTGCTTGTTCAACATTTTCATAAAATTTTTGACAATGTTCTTTAACAAATTCAGCAGTTTTTTTAACTCCAATTGCTGTTCTTGTTGGTCTAATAATTGCTTTTACTCTTTTATTTTGTACTTTATGATTAATATTATCTGTATATGTTGTTATTAATCTCATAGAGTGTTTTATACCTTTACGTTTAAAATCTCAAAACTTTCGATGTCCATCATCAATTGCTACAAAAATAGGTTGATTTTTTTCTAATTTTACTTTTACTGGATTTGCTTCAATTACTTTTAAATTTTTAAAAACTCTATGAATAGAACTAAGACTAATACCTGCTTTTTTACAAATAGCACAAATATCATGATATCTTTTTCCATCAGCAAAATATTCAATAATAGTTTGTTCAACATCTTCACCAATTCTTTTATATTTAGGTAATTCTAGTCATTCATCAACTAAACAAACACGAACTCATTTTTGTAATTTTTCATCAAAATATTCATAAATTCTTCTTTTATAAGTTACTAATCCATACATTATTTTTCTTGTTCGATATTGATAATCAACAATTTTATATTTCTTTTTATCTCTTGTTTTAAATATTCTTCAATCTCGTTTTTCTCACTTATTTGTTATATATTCTAAAACTAATTTATCAATTTTTGCACTTTCTTCTCTAAAATTTCATTTATAATTAAAACTCATATTTTGCTCTCCTAATCTTTTTTATACTAATTATTAATTTTAATTTACATAAATTTAAAGTGTTAAAATATGGTAAATAATATTAATAATTTATTTTATTCACAATAATCCACATAAGAACGTAATTATTATTAAAATAATGGTATTGCGAAAAAAAGTACTTTCATATTTTCAATATAATAAGCAAGTAGCATTCAATTAATAATATAGGTATCATAAAATAAACACCTTTAATTTAAGCGTTATTTTGCGTTTAAAATCATACTTGTAAAAATAATCAAAAATAGTACAATTTATAAGTAAAATCAAGGAAAAAAGGAGTAATTTAATATGAAAACATCTAAAAATAATACAACAACATGATATGTAGATAATATAAACGGAGTTAGACAATCAATCACTTATAATGAAGAAGTATGAGAACATATAAATTTAAATGAAGTAGTAGAAGATAAAAAAATAAAAAACAATAAACAAAAACAAAATATCAAAAAAAGTAAATGTTGTTCAAAACGTTGTACAATTTTATAAAAATATAAGTAAGGAGAAATTTATTATGAAAACATGAATAAAAGCAAATTTAAGTAAAATAACATTAGCATTAGCACTAACTGGTGCAACAACTGGAACAATAGGATTAATCATGGGGGTTAATTACCCATAATCTTAATGGACTTAAATATTTTTTAGCATCAAATAAGGAACCTATAATGGGAGTTCAAAAAATATGAATGTCTGATATTCATAATATATCAGTTGATATTAAAAGTGAATTTAAAATTTATTTTGCTGATACTCCTAAAAAAACCAAATTTTATAATGATGGAGATTCTGTTGAAAGAATAGATATACCATGAGTTAAAGATTATTATCCTGATGGATATTTTTGATAATTAAATTTCTATATTTATATAAGAAATATTCTCATTATATTTATCAAATAAATTAATATTTTGTAAATTTATTTCTTTTTTATCGGTTATTAAAATTAAATCATAATTTCCAGCACCAAATATACCACTAATTTCAATCCGATTTAAGTTGTTAATCGGATTTTCAATTTGTAATTCAAATTCACTATTATTATCAATTTTTAAAATTTCTTTATAAAATTCTAATTTAGAAAATAGTTGAGATTTATTTGAACCATATAAATTTAAAGCGTTTTCAATTTTGTTTTTTTCAATAATTATTCTTGTAAAATATTTTCCATATTCACCGTTAGCTAATGTTCAATCAGCAGGAATTAATGACGGAATATTATTACTTTCTAATTCATTGGTAATTGATAATCAATTAAATTGATTGTCATCTAACTTGAATAATTCATTTTGACTAATATCATTATTTTTTAATTTAATGTCATTAATATCAGTAAAATCAAAATATGGAGATTTTAATATTACCTTTACATCTTTAAATTGCCAAATATCATTTTTATTAGGTTTTATTGGACTTGATTTTAATTCAAAATAGTAAGGTAATAAAATCTTATTATCATCATTTAATCCTTTATTTATTGATAAAGATGAATAAATATATTTTGACAACATAATAAATACTTGTTTAAATATTTTAACTTGTAATAAATCAATATAATTTGGATAATCTAATTCTCATTGCTTAAATAAATTAGTAATAACTTCATCAGGTTTTTGTCCCGAAAATGTATCACGTAATTCTGCTATTTTATTTGTTGATTTACCCGTATGTTCATCATAAGTTGCTCCTTCAAAATTTCTATTATAGTTATATGTATAACTTAACATATTTAATAATAGTTGTTGTAAACTATCATTAGTTGGTGCATCTTTTATTTCTAATTCAACATCTAAAAATTTATCATTTGTAGCAATACTTGTATATTCTTTACCAATTGGACCACTCTGAATTTTTCATACTTCTTTATCTTTAAGTTCTTTCTTTTCTTTTAATGGTCATTCTCCAAAAGAATAAGAACTTAAAAAATATCCTAATCAAGCATGTGTAACTCTTGCGTTTTTAATTATTTCTTTTCTTGTTTCTTTACCTCCACCAATAGCAATTAAATCTAAAACTGATTTTTCTTGATTTATAAATTGTTTTGCTAAGTTTCAAGATAATATTTGTTCACTAAATCATTGTTGTAATATTCTAACTTTTGGTTGCGTTTCAATAGGCATTGATAATAACGGAAATGCTATCTTATCTTTAACAAATAACTTTGGGTATACTTCCATATTGTCAACTTCACCAAGTACCTTTATATTGCCAAAAATCATGCTTCTAGGAGCTTTAATTTTTAAACCAATAACTTTGGTATCTTTGTCTAATGGTTTTTGTAATTTAATAATGATTGGATAACCATCTCTTGTTTTAAAATCTTTAATTTTAATAATAGTTATACTTTTAGTACTTCTTGTTTTTGGATTTTGATAAGGTTGTGAATAATTATTAATAATATATAAATTATCAATATTATTTTCAGTTAATGGTTCATTTATACTCACTGCATATAATTTAAATTGATTTAATAAATTTATTTCTTGAAAAATTAAATTTTTAATATCAGTCATACTATATTCAATAGTATTATCATTAATGTTTGTACTTGCTCTTTGATTTAATTGCATAGTAAAGTCTGATGTTTCAACAGCAGTAGCTTTTAATACTTTATCAATATCAATAAAACCAATTTTAATAGTATTTGCTGAAAATCTTAAACTATTATTTTCATTATTTTTAAATAAGCGTTCAATTTCATAAATATATAAAGTTCTTTTTTTAAATTCATCGTATGCTCTATTAATATCTGGGTCACTAGTAGCGCGCATCATATTAGTAAAGTCATAAGGAATATTATCAATTAAATAATCATTTTCTACTTCTGCTTGATTAAGTTTAGTTTGTTTCTGTGGAAACTTCGTTTGTGGTTTGTTGTTGTTTTCCATTGTTCTCTCCTATTAATTGGTTATTTTTGGGATTAAATAATTTTAATTTAACTGTTAAATTATTAATTTTTTGTTCATCATTAATGTTAAATGTTTTACTATTTAATAAATCTTTATCCATACGTACTAATATTTGAATAAATTTAAGAATATCAATATTAAATTGTCATAATTTTTGTTCAATATAATTAATGGTTGAAATATTAACTGCTGTACTTTCTGGAACTGATTGTTGTGCTGATTTCTTTTGACTTGGTATATGAATACCACAACGTTTAAATATTTCATTAACATTTCAATCATATATATCAGTTAAATTTTTACCTTTAAAATTACTATTTGTCATATTGATATTTTCGTTTTGTTCATTATTATCTCCACCACTTTTAAATATGTAGTTTTTAGTAACCAAAGTTCTTACTGCTTCTTCTAATGCTGATTGAACATTACCATAAGTTTGACTAAATATAAATTTAGGTGAGTTTAAAATAGTATCTAAAACAATTTGTTCATAAATAACATCTAGTGCTTTAATTTTATCCATTACTTTTTCACAATCTGCTTGTTCATTTGCTTTATTTCTCATAATTGCTATTGGTATATAATTAATATTTAGTATTTGTTCTTGTACTAAATTGGGATTATTAATGTATGATTTAAAATCTAATTTATTTTGTTTTTTAGTATCATTAATACTATAAATTGCACGATTAATTGTTACTTGTTCATTGTTTAATGTATAAACTTCAAATAATCTTACAGTTTGTGCATTTTGTTCATAATTATCATAAAAAATAGTACATTGAATTAATTTACCAGTAATATCATAAACTCTTTGTTGTATGTCAACTACTTGAAAATATAAATTATCATTTGCAATATAAATTAAATAACCACTAATTCCTAATTTACTTAATTTAAAAATAGAATTTCAATTTTTTCTATAAAATTCTTGTTGAATTAAATATTGTTTAATGGTTTCATTATTAATTTCTAATGGAGCATTATATAAATTAGCATTATTTTCTGCTACAAAATCAGTAAAATAAGTTTCATGGTTAAAATCATTAAAACCAAAATAATTTAAAATAGAAGCATGTGTACTTTTATTTTTATTAGTTAAAAATTTTAATTTTTCACTTTGATTATCATTAATATTGCTTTTATCTTTTCTAAAAAATTTACCTAACATAATATTCACCACCTTTCTTAAAATATTTGATTAATTTTTAATATGATTTTTACAATGATAAATATAATTAAACCTGCTGTTGCTGATGATAAAATTACTCCTATTAAACCTAAAATAATTTTTATAATTTTAAAAAACATAATATTATTCCTGTAATTCTTCTAATTTTTTAAAAATATAATCTCTACCCATACCCCACATTATTCTATTGTTATAAATATTAATTTCAGTTTGTTGGTTATTGTTATTATTTGCTATTCATAAACTACTTTTTACAACGCTTGTATCTAATTGATAATAAAAATTAATTATTTGTCAACTATAATTTTTATTATTTTCTTTAGTTGTATAATCACCATAACTTATATATATTCTATAATGTGTTTTATCTTTAAATATATATTTTATATAATTTTGATTATTATTATTTTTATCTGTTATAATTTCTTCTACTTCTTTTCAATTTGAACCACTTGGAGGAATTGGAATTGGTTGTGGCTGTTTTTTGATAATTTCATTAATAGCACCAGCAATAGTTTTATCAGTAGTTTCTAAACTAAGAATTTCAGTACCAATAGTATTAATAGAAAAAGCATATTTAAAATGGTCTTTATCCATTTTATCTTCTAATTTTTTATCTATTTCTTCTTTTTTATAATAATCAGATAAATCTACTTTACCACCAGTAGCACTAATTTTATTATTTTGATCAATAGTTATATTAGTACCAGCAATTAATTTATCTTGTTTTTTATCAATATTTAGTTTATTTTCATTAATTGCTGGAACAATTTGTTTAACAACTGTTTGTAAATTCTCATCATCAATATTTTGCTTTTTATCCAACAATTCATTAGTTTCTTGTTTTGTATAATAATCATGTCCAGAAGTTTCTTCTGCTATAAATTCAGTTGGTGTACCTTTTCCAATATATTGATATATTTTAGAAATAAATCCTGAGTAATATGTTCCAGATGTAGCACTTGCACGAATTTTATAATTAATGCAAGTTAAATATAATCTAATATTATTAATTTCATCTGAATAAAAAGTATCTAATAGAGTATATGATTTTATTGCAGATTCTTTATCTAATTTAAATATAGATTTTCTAGTATATTTATATTTATAAATATCACTTTCATAAATATAACCTCATATTACTAATATTTCTTTATTTAAATTATCAGTTGAAAGTTCATTTGATATTTCTTTTCATAATGGACTAGTTTCAATATTAAATCAGTTATTTTTAATATCATCAATATTTTGTTTATTAATCTCAATTTTATTTTCTAATAATTTGATATTATTATCAACTTTAGTTTCTAATAATTTAATAGTATTTTCATTTGTAGTAATTCGTTTTTGTTGTTTAGCAGAAAAATCACAAGTTGGTGCATGTGTATAATCACCAATTTGTGGATTATTTTGTAATGCTTCTTGTGGTAATGTTCCAATTTCATCTGGTCAATCTAAAATCATTGTTTCAGTTTCTTTATCATAATCTGTTGCAACATAACCTTTATTAACAAATTTACTAACAGGACCTCTGTATATTTCATTTTCATTATCATCAACTAAATCATCATATAATTTAATTTGTTTTGATAATGTAAATTCTTTTTGTTGTTCAATTAATTCATCAACTTGATTTCTAGTATAAAATGCTTTTAAGTCAATTTTTTCAATATCTATTTCATCATCATTATAACTTGAAAATATTTGTTTTAATTCTGTTAATCTTGCTCATATTTTCATTCTACTAGGTGCTAAATCTCAAACATTAATCGTAGGAATACTACTTGCACTAAATTGACTACCATTATTAAATTGAATAGTAGCATCAACATTAAATTCAATTGGTGTACGATTAAATAGTCAATGTTCAACCATTACATAAACCATATCTCTTAATGTTTCTTTAATTAATTCATCTTTAAAACTATCAAAAGGAAATTTAGATAAAATAAAATCAAGATAAGCATTAATATCATTTTGAGCACGAATAGCAAAAGTTTTAAATCAATCATTAACATTAGGTCATGTCTGTATATATTGCTGTGGGGTTTCTGTAATTTTTCCAGTTAATGGATATCAGTTATTATAATTTTCAAGACTGACATCAGTTCAAAGTTTATTAATCATAATTTATCATTCCTTAAAAAATGCTTTTTTATAATGCTTAGTTTTTGTTTTAGTTTTTCTATGTGATATATGGATAATTTCTTTTTGTAACTTTTTCTTACCTTTTTTTACAACTTGACTATATGCAAATTTTTCTAAATGATGTAATAGTCCAGTGCCAAATAAAGTATTAACTGAAAATTTTAAACCAACACTTTTAAATGATTTATTAATATTTTCAATAGGATTATTAATAACATTTACTACTTTATGATAAGTTCTTATTATTCTAAATATTTCTCTATATACTTTAAAACTATCTCTAATTACTTGTTGTACCACTGGTGGAGCAAATGCTATTGCTTTTAATCATTTATTACGATTAATACCATAACCAATGTATCAACCACTATATCAACGATATCAATGAAATGGATGTATTTGAGTAACAAAAGTTTTTGCTTTAAGAATACTATCAACAACTGTAATTGGTTTATATTTAGGATTGCGATGATAAATAGTAATTGCACATTTATCTAATGATAAAGGTTGAATTTTACAACCCATAAATACTTGTGAATTTAATGGAATTAATTGTGCATGTTTAATTGCTCTTTTTTCTGCACTAGTAAATAAATCAGTTGCTTTTTGTTTTAATTTATTAATCTTTTCAAATGCTTGTTTTTCTAACTTTTCAAATTTTTCTTGTAATTTATATATACTTTCTCGTATTTTTTCAAAATATGGTGTATTTTTTCAAAATTTATTTAAACCTTTTTTTAAATAAAATCTAATATCCAAATATTTAAAAATTTTATTTGCATTTAAAACAATCTTATGAATTGAACTTTTTTTAAAATTAAATTTAATATCATTAGCACGAATTTTTTGTAAATCTAAAATTAAAGTTTTTCCATATCTATTTTCTGTATATATTGTATGAACTAAATTTAATCAATCATGTTGATTCATAGATAGTACTTTTTTTAAATCAGTATTAAATTTTTTTAAAAAGTTATTTGCTTTTTCAATATCTTTAATTTTAAATTTAGGAGTTAATTGTGGACTTAATTTTATTAATGTATTTT
This sequence comes from Spiroplasma endosymbiont of Lasioglossum villosulum, assembly GCF_964020195.1. Classification (NCBI taxonomy): domain Bacteria; kingdom Bacillati; phylum Mycoplasmatota; class Mollicutes; order Entomoplasmatales; family Spiroplasmataceae; genus Spiroplasma; species Spiroplasma endosymbiont of Lasioglossum villosulum. The sequence continues at coordinate 255,641 of NZ_OZ026539.1, read as the reverse complement.
GTAATAATAAGTGTTCTTTTAACTTTTGTGTTTCTAGTTTTTGAAAATTATTCTTATATTGTCTTTCAGCAACATAACCTAAATCTCGTAATACTGTTTCACGATTAGGAGTAAAACTATAATTCATTAAATAACGTTTATTACCAATAATTTTATCTGTTAAAATTTCTTTTCCACTTACTTGACTAATAATTTCTTGTAAATTTTTTGCTTCTTTAACGCCAATTTGTTCTAATGTTTTAGTTTTTTGTGTTAGTTTAATAAATTTAGTAGTACGATAACCACGACTAATTTTATTAAGTCCAGCAAATGCAGGTAGTATATTAAAGAAAGTATTTCATTTTGTTACATTTCCTTTTAAATAATCATAAACTTGATTAATAGTAAAATCAGTTGTAGCATAAATACCAAAATTAATGGCACTTGCAATAAAATCACTTGCACCTAATCCAAGGGCTACGCTTTCACTTAATCCACCAGTAAAAGGAGCAAGTGCTACTGCTATTACTTGTACACCAATCATTTCTAAAATTTCTCATCAAAAACTTTTATTTTCTTGTTGTTTACTTATTCTAGTATGTTTGGGTTTATTTATGTTTAAAAGTATTGCTGTATTAGTTGTACCTATTGGCATGGTATTAATTTCCTTTATTTAAGAGTTATTTTAATTTGATTTGTTGTTCCTTTATAATTTAAGTCATTAACATTTGCAGTAATAGTTATATATAAGTCATCGGCTTTTTGTTTTTGATTACTTACATTAGTTTTTCCTTGTGCATCACTAAAATATTTAATAGTTGAATTTGTTAAATTTGGATTTAATGATTTAAGTTCATTAGTACTTTTTATTTGTGTATTTAATTCACTATTATTGTTATTAACATTTGCAGTAATATCAATTGTTAAACTTGTAATTTTAGTTTTTAAATCAGTTTTTTCTGTTTTAATAACTCCACATAACATTCATCTTGATGTTGTTTCATTATTAGAAATATATGGTATTGCTTCTCCAACAACTTCACCAGCAACTTTATATGCTCTTCCTGCTTTATCATCTTTAATAAAATCTACATAAATAACTGTATTTTCTATCATGTATCTTTTCATTGCTCTTGGTGTTGCTAAAATAAAGGTCATTAATTGTTGTTCATTTTTATCATTAGTAAAAACCATATAGTCATCAAGAACGATTTCACATAATACACCTTTTACATATAAATTATTTCCATTTAAACGTAATTGTTGTGCCAACTGATTATCAGTAATTAAACCTTTATTATCTGCTAAATAAACTAAACTATCATAAAGACCATTAGTAATAAAAAATTTACTATTTGCAATATTTCTAAATTGAAACAAAGTATTTCAAGCAGATAACATTGATTTTAAATAGCCTACTGGTGTTGTATCTTCAATATCGATTTTAGTAGCAAATTTTGCAATTGCTTGTGTATCATCAATTGCCAATTTATCTGCTAAATCATTTGCAACTTCATATTGCATACTATCTAATAAATTTTGACCATTATTTGCTTTTAAATCTACATCTGTAATAATTTCTCCTGCAAGATATTTTTTAGTTATTTTTTTACTAATTTTATCTGTATCAACATATGGTAATTCATATCTTTTACTTTTATCATCTCAAGGAATAATTTTTACTTCTGGTTTTTTTGGTTTTTTAACAATAAACTCAATATTTACTGAGTCAACAATTTCAGTAGGGAAAAAGTTTGCCCATGGACTATTTGAAATTTTAAAAAACTCTATAAATTCTGGTGCTTCTACTAATCTCTCTGTATTGTCTAAATTTTGATTAAATGGTACTGACATTTTATTTCTTCCTTTCATTTATAAATAATTTTTCTTTTTATAATTAATTAAAAAATTTTCTTTATCATTTGGTTTATTATTAATAATTATTTGTTTATTGCCACCTGTATTAATTGTTTCTTTAAATACTGGTTGTTCTTTAATCATTTTTTTAATAGTTTCTTCAATTTTTGAATTTTCTAAATTATTAGTTTTAAATTTTAAATAATCATAAAATTCAGTTTTAACTTGATATTTTTTAAATATATTAATCATTTCTTTTTCTTTAATTTCTTGATTAAGTTTATTTAACTTATTTTCTGCTTCATTAACTTTATTTTCTATTTCTTGTTGAGCATTATTTTCAGTTAAAGGTTCAGTTGTTTGTTGAACATTATTTTCATTTTCTAACATTTAACATTCTCCTAATCTTATCCCAGTAATCAATCTTTAACTAATTGTGGCATTTCACTTATTAGTTTTTTATAATCATTAACAGCATTTTCTAATGTATTGATATCAGAAAATTTAAAACAATTATCAATATGTAAATCAAAATCTCTATCAATACTGATATCTTGTTTTCTATATTTTTCATTAAATTCAATTTTTGTCATATTATTTTTCTCCTTTATTAATTTTTTTCATTTAATTTTGCTAATTTTTTTTGATGTTTTATAATTTTGTTATTTGCTCTAACATGTTTTGGAGTTGTGATAAATCTTTTTAATAAAACAATAATTTCTCTGCAAATTAATGTTCCAACACTTGTTCCAATAATTATTAATTCATGTAAAAATTCTTTCATTTCAATATTTTCCTTTCAACTATTTATTTTTAATTTTTAATTATTCATCAAATTGACCACCATTAATTCTTTCAATCATTGACTGTGAATTACTTATAATTTTTACTAATACAGATATTTCTTTATTTAATTGTTCCATTCTCTCTTTATATGTCTGAATTTCATTATTATAATATTCAATAATTTTTTCTTTATTCATTGCTTTTCACCTCCCTTATAAACTCATGTGATTGTAATCTCAATTTAATGAAGCATTATCATTATTTAATGGTACTTCGCTCATATTATCACTACCATAATATTGACTTGCAGTTTCACTATTAATAGTAAATCTATTGTCATTAATTAATCTTGCAGTTTCATCATTAAATGATGTTTCTTACATTTCTTCATTATGATTTGTAGTTTCCATAGGTATTAAATTATGGATAATTTCACTTGCACCAGCAATTATGGTAGGTACTGCATAAGCATTATTAAAATCATTATTAATACCCATAGCACCACCACTTGATATTAAACATCCACCAGTAGCCATATTACAAATCTTTCTTATTGTTTCAAATTTATTAGGTACTAACTCCGTTAATCCATTAATAAGATTTGATATACCATAAGCATTTAATGAAATATAAGTATCTCAATCCATTAATGACTGATTTTCTTGCTTATTTAATAATAATCATGGAGGACCCTCAGTTGTAGTTGTAGTAGTTATTGGAGTTGGTGTTCTTGGAATAATAGGATTAATATTATTTTCAGTTCATTTACTATAATTTGCTAAACCAATTATTCCTAAACCTAATAGTATTTTTTTACTACTATTAATTAATTTAGTTTTTGTATTTGGTCTTTGATTTAAATTTCAAATATCTAAACCTAATTTTTTACCAAATAATAAACTATTAATTGAACCTAATAATGGATTATCTATTACTTGACCATAATAAGCACTTGTACCAATCATTGCAGAAATTGGACTTATTCCAGTTCTAATTAATTTAGTTAAAGTATAATTTGATTGATTTTCTATACTTGGCATTTTCTATTCTCCTTTAATTTCTAATTTTTTAACTGTTACTTTAATTCAACCTTGATAAAAATCATTATCACCAACTATTAATGCAACATTACTTTCTGGGTCAGAAACAATTATGTGTTTGGATTTAACATTTGGGTATTGTCTTAAAATAATTGCTCTAATATCATTACTTGTATGAATTTCTTTTGGAAATGGTGATAATATTTCAATTTCATCTTTATTTTCAAACAAAGTAGGTAATATTATCATTAGTCAAATTCACCTCTTTCAAGTCTTATAATTCAGTTTTCTAACTCATAAAGTTTGGATGAATATTCTATTAATGAATTATTTAATAAATCTATTCTTTCTTTCATAGAAATAATTAATTTTTCTTTATTCATAATCAAATTCACCAATTTCAATATTTTTGTTTTTTATTTTAATTAAAAAATCTTTTAAACATATTTTTTCTCATATATAAAATTCTATTTGTTTAAAATATTTAACATTAGATATTTCATTTGTAAGTCATGTTATTCGTTCTTCTAAATCTTTAATTAATTTTTCTTTATTAATACAATTTTTATGTCTTGATTTATTAATTTCATCAACTTTAATTCTATTTTCTTTACAATATGCTCTTCCATATTCATCAAATTGCTCATCTGTCATATTTTCACATTGTCTTTGTCTTTGTTCATTTTTAATTTCATCATAATATGGTTCATGAATAAATTTTTCAAATGTTATTGTTTCAGTTCATGTACATCTATTCATTATTTATTCTCCTTATTTGATTATTTTTTTTCTAAATTTTTTGCAATTGAATTTAATAATTTTAAAACTTTATATTCATTTTTTAATTCTTTAATAATAAATATTAAAAATATTATTAGTGTTATACTTGTTATTAATATTGGTACTATTAATAAAATTTTTCATAATATCATTTTTTACTCTTTTCATTTTTTAAATCATTTAACATTAATTGAACAAAATGCACGATTTTTAGGAATATTTAAAGTATTAAAAATTTGACCAGTTACTAAAATTTCATCATTTTTGTTTAATAAAATACAGCGTCTATAAAATTTTGGGTTGTTAAAAATTAAAGTAACATAGTTTAAACCATTTCATTGACCACGAACACTATAATATAATTCTTTATTAACTTTTTCGTAATATTTTGCTTCAATAGTGTTACTCAGTTTTACTTTTAATTTGACATAATTTTCTTTATCTTTCATTTTTAGAATTCCTTAAATAGTATTGAATATGTTTATATGCATCTTGTTCATGTTTTGTTAATTTTATATTTCCTTTATAATTTTCTATTTTAGTTTTATTTTTTGGTTCACTTTCTAAATAATCTCAATTCATAACATCTTCTACTAATACCATTAATGCACCAATAATTTTAGGTGTTGCTAATGGATTAGTTAATAATTGTTTTGAACTTAAAAAGAAATTTTCTACAATAATTAATATTTTTTGATTAATAAATTGTTTTTGAATTAATTGAAAATATTCTTTATACATATTTTTACTTTCTAAAACTGTTTTAGTTTTAAATATTTCATTAAAAATAATATTATTAGTTTCATTTGAATATATAACAATTCCATTATTACCAATACCAGCGGGGTCAATCCCAATAATTAATTCATATTGCATATTAATCAAATTCTCTGCATTGTATTTTATTAATTAAAATTTTAATAATATCAATTGAACCTTTTAATTTATTTAAATAATATATGTCTTTTTCTTTATTATATTGTTCTATATCACTATCTAAAATTAAATTTAATCAACTAATTAATTTTTCTTTATCCATATTTATACCTCCTACTTAACCTAATATTTAAAATACAGTCATAACAAATTGCTTTACCATTTTTATCTCTTAAAAAATATTTTCTTGTTTTTATATCATTAGTATTAAAGAATAAATAATCTAATTTATTTTGTTTACATGTTCAACAAAAATACTTTTTCATTATGATTTGAAATTTCCTTATAAGAAGTAACTATATAATTAATTGGTAAATCATCATGTTTATATGGATTATTTATTTTAAAACCTTTTCTGTTTTCTTCTCACGTAATGTTATATTTAAAACAAGGATTAGTAATTTTAGTTTTGTTATCTGTTATTTCACCGATAAATCAACTATTATGCTGTTCATAAAATTTTAATGGTTCAAGTTTTATATCATTAAGATAATATTCTTTTGGAGCAGTTGGTTTATTAACAGTTATTTTTTGGTCTTTAATATATGGTTCTAATAATTTTATTAATTCATTACCACTTAATTCTCTTTTAATATTTTCTAAATTAAAAACTCAATATGTATATTTATCATCAGCAATAAAACTATTATTTTTAACCATTCATTTTGGACATTGTAATTTATATTCACCATAATCAATAAGAATAGATTGTGGTCTATCTTTAACAATTTGTTCTTTTTTAAATTATATTTGCATAATAATCCTTTCCTAATATGTTCTGTTGCTTCTAGCATAAAGAACATATATTTTGATTTTTAGATTATTAATAATACTACTATTCGTTTTATTCATTCCATGAAAACTGGGCTCAAAAATAAATTATGAAATTTTAAAAAAATAAAAAATAAAACCAACACTTGCTCACTGGGGAGTGGCAAGGTTGGTTAAATAAAGAATAGAATTAATACAATAGGTCCCTACAACAGGTCTATATATACTAGTTTCCAATTCGCTCCCACCCCAAGAATTACCATTAATGGTTAGTATATTTTATTAGGTATCACTCCACTTTTTATTTATCCATGCAAGTCCACATACTAGCTACTATTTTTAACAACTGTGTTGTAGTTCACTTTTTTAGTTCCCTAACACGTGTTGATAATAGCGTTAAAGACGGTTATTAATTATTAACTTCTCCTACTTGGTCACTGCGTGTAGTAGATATTTAAAGGATGTTAATAATAAAAATTTTAAAATTTTACAATTACAAAAAAAGACAAGATTATTTCTTGTCTTTTTCCTTGTTAATAATTTTTATTTTATCTTTTAAATGTATATTTTTTAAAATACGTCGAATATAAATTTAAATTTAAGGGTAAAAGAGAATTTAATTTGTCTATCATCATTTTTAAATGGTAATTTTGGAAATAAGTTACTAATATGATAATTAATTATTTCGTAACTTTGACAACCGCCCCAGCAAGAAAAAGAAACAATTGTCGAAGTCAATGAACAAATGGTTGAACAATTTGAATCAGAAATATTTCAACTTAATGAAAAAATTTGTGATTTGGAAAATCAATTATTATCTAACAGTAGTGATGAAGGTTTTAATTCAAAATCCACATCAACAGATTCTTTAAATTCAGATATTTCAGTACCTCTAAAAATGCAACCAAAACTACAAATATCTAACCCCATTAATAAACAAAAAGAAAAGAACATCCCTTGAGAACAAACACTACGTAAATATGAAAATGATATTCCAACAAAAAATTATAAGCAAAGAATAAAGCCAAGTAATTCAAGAATAGTAAAATTTTAAAAATTAAACATATTTAAATAAACGCCTTTTATGGCGTTTATTTAAATTATATATTAAAGAAATTTTCAATCTTTAAAAATTAGCAATATCAACTTTATCTTTTGCTTTTGGTATATCAATTACTGGTGGAGATTCTGGATATACTTTATTCATACTACTTGCTAAATTTCTTACTCATTTACCACGATGATAAATAAATAAAGCAATAATCATCTTAAGAACATCACAAGAACGCATAATAGCATAAATATAAACAATATCTAAAGGACTATACTGTACCTCAATAAATAAAATTAATATTGAAAAACACCAAGTAAAACAACTATCAACAAGTAAAACAGTAATTGCTAAGCCACCAGCACGAAATGCATAAATACAAGTATACAAAATAGTATAAGCACTAAAAACTATAGCATCAACACGCATCATTCAACTAGAAATTCGTAAGGCTTCTGTTGTTGCATTAAATAATAATTGTGGTAAAAAAAATGAAGATAAAACTAATAAGCCAGCAAAAAATAATGATACAAAAAAGCCTAACCTAATTAAATGTTTAGCATTATATTTAGCACCAATCAAATCATCGGCACCTAAACGATTGGCAATTAACACCGAAGAAGCAATACCAAATCCAATATATAAAGTATAGAACATGGTATTAATCGTGGAAGCAATTGCCGAACCACTTAATGCTTCAAAGCTTCATTGCGAAATTAATCTAATAATCATTGTCGTAGCAACTGCAAATAATAAATCATTTAACATTAATGGCCATGTTTTAATTATAATTTTTTTAAATAAATCACCCCTAATCTTAAACATTTTCAAAACTTTTGGTTGAAATTCATATTTCTTTCATATAATAAAACCACTAATTAATGCCAACTGAGCAATTCTCGCTGTTAAAGTAGCAACTGCTGAACCTCGTGCTCCAATTCCTGTAACTGCACCAATACCATTAATTAATAATAAATTTAATAAAAAGTTAATAAATACTGAAACAAAAGTTAATATTAATGGAATATAACCACGTTTTGTTTCGCGAAATACTGAAACAAAAGCAAAGTTTATTCCTAATAATGGATAAGAAAAAACAATTCATTGATTATAATCAATACCTTGTGCTGTTGCTAAAGATGCTGAATGAAATTCATAATAACGTAAAATAATTTGTACAAATTGGGGATCATTTTTATCAATATTATGAATATTCATAAAATCAATAAGTGAATTTTCACTAAAAGGATGATTAAAATTTAAAATGTCCTTTAACTCATTAATATCATTAAGAGTTAATCCTTTAGCAGCACATAATTGATTAAATTTATCCAATGCACTACTAGGACTAGTAGTATAAGAAATTAAATATTCGCCTACTGTATAAGATAAAATAATAACTATTACTCCAATTAAAAATCCAAAAATAATTCTCATTCTTACTGTTTGTCTTAAAGAACCATATCTTCCAGCTCCATAAAATTGAGCACCAAAAATACTAACACCGTTGATAAAACCTCCCATAACGGCATAAATAATAACAAAAATTTGATTAGAAGCAGTAACTCCCGAAACAGCAATTTGTCCTGCTGAATATTGCAAATGATAAAAATGTTCTAAACCATTATCTTTTCATCAACTTCAATTATCTCAAAGTCCTAATGAATTAAAAATATCCCTAATATGATTATTCATTGGCTTTAAATCACTAATAAAACTATCCTTTAATTCTCCAACCATAATATTATCTAGTAAATTCATTGATGCTGATAATATTTGTTGCAATACTGCTGGAATAATAATCATTAATGCTAATAAATATCATTTTTTAGTAGCAAAAAAATTACTAATTTTATGTGGATTTGCTCTATTATTAATTTTAAATCCACTAATTTTCATAATTTCACCCTTATCATTAATTTGCTCTATATTATAATAATAATTTTACATCATTTAAATAATGAGGTTTGAAATTTAATATATAAAAAATCAACATCTTTGATGTTGATTTTTTATAAAAGATACTAAACTACTAAGTAAAATCTCTACGATTAAATACTAATCATGAAGAACAAAATAAACCAATACCAATCAAAACATAGACAGTCAATAAAACTGGAAAATTAAGAATTTTACTATTAGTTGCTTTATTGGTATCAACTTGATAATTTGTGTTAACTTTATTAAAACTAACTAAATAAGGATCTGCTGTCATAGCATACTCCCCTGGATAAGAAAAGATTGAACCTTGTTTAGTCGATATTCCATCTCAAATATATTTTAATTGATAAAAAATATTTAAATAACGCATTGCTTTAACTTGTGATGTCTTAGTATTAAGAGCATCATATTGTGATTGAGAAAGAGATGTATTTAAATTCGTAATCATAAGATTTACTGAATAATCAACATCATTGCTACCAACACCATTTGATCTTTTGAGATCAAGGTTATCAAGTCCAACTTTTTTACCTGTCATTAATTCTTCAAAACTTTGTTCTTTTCATTGACGAAAAGCATTACTAATATTGTAAATATGAGTAACTAAGTCTTTAGGAGCATCAGTAGTTGGTGGAGTAATAGTACTACCATTCTTAATTGCTAATACTATTGTTTGTTCTTTTTGATAATCATAATTATTTGGATACTTAACTTCTTTAATATATGTATCGTAAATACTAAACATAGCCTTTTGAATAGATTCAATAGTAGTTGTTGGGTGTTTTCTATATACATCATTAATTCAATCAATATCAGTTTTATCTAATTTAGCTTTTACATTATTATAAACTGCTAATGACTGTGAAACAACATAATATGTAGGATCAAATGTTACTAAACCATTAATTAATGTCGCAAAAATATTGAATAAAGCAGCCATTCCAATCATAATTGCAACTAAAGCCTTAGCATTTAAAATTAATGAAAATAAAATAGCAATTGAAGAAATAATTAAATCAAAAATAATAGCAACACCAAATAAAATTCATAAATAAGGAAATACCGCACTATAAATAGTTGAACTACCAATGCCAGGAATAGTAATGACAAAACTAGCAATAAAAATAGATAAAAATAAATATAAAATAATTACCACTTGTAAAGATAATAACTTTTCAGTCCAAATTTTAGTTCTACTAACTGGTTTTGATACTAAAATCAATAAAGTACCATCATCAATTTCATCACGAAAAACTTGTGTTGCTTTAACTGAAATAAATACAAAAATCATAATTGATAAAAGTACCGAGAATGATAATACTTTTCATTGTGGTACATAAAAATTTAATGCTTGATCATAAGTTAATTGTTTTATTGCTTCAGAACCCACAAATAACGAAATTAAAGACCAAGATAAAGCAAGAAAAATTAAAGTTATAATAAAAATAATTCAAGTTGAAGGAGTAGCAATCATCTTTTTAAAAGTATAACGAAATATTGGCATTATTTTTCTCCCTTCTTATTTTTATCATTGGCTTCCATAACAATTCGTTCATACATTGTTTGTAAATCAACAGTATATGGTTTTAAATAAGTAATGATAATATTAGCATTTAAAGCAATTGCTAATACTGCTGCAACTTGTGCCTCAGTTTTAATATTTACCAATAAACGATTTTCATTAACATCTACTAAAAATTTTTTATCTATTAATAACTTCATTAATTTATTATTATCATTATTAGAACTTATTTCATATAATGAATCAGTTTTATTAACCAATCCTGTATAAACAACTTTACTATAATTTAAAACAGTAACTTCATCAGCTAAATTTTGTAATTCAGATAAAATATGTGATGAAATAAAAACAGTTTTACCTTGCTCACGAAGTTTTCTTAAATCATTAAACAATTCTGTTCTCGCTGTTGGATCAAGATTAGCGGCTGGTTCATCTAAAATTAAGACATCTGGATTATTTAATAGTGATTGTGCTAATAACACCTTTTTCTTCATACCCGAAGAATAAGCATTAGGATTACGTTTTTTAAACTTTCATAAATCTAATTCCTTTAAAATCATTTCTGTCTTTTCCTTAGCAACTTTATATTTCAAACCGCTAATTTGTCCCATTGAAATTAAATAATCATAAGTAGTAATTCGTTTAGGAAATCTTGCAGCTTCTGGAATATAACCAACTTGTTTTTTTGCTTCAACTGTTCATGAACGCTTACCATGAATAATTAAATCACCGTGTGTTTCAACCATAGCGCTAATTAAACATTTAATAGTAGTGGTTTTGCCTGATCCATTTGGACCAATAAAACCATGAATAGTACCTTTTTTAACTTTAATAATAGCATTATCAACAGCTTTAATTTTTTTAAACTGTTTAGTAAAATCACGAATTAAAATTGCATATTGAGCATCTTCAGGATTAACTATTACATTACGGTTATAATGATTACGTCAGTTTTTAAAATATGATTTAATAAAATTTAGAAATTTATGTTTTTCTTTTGATTTAGCATTAACATCATCTTCAACTAAAGAACTATTAATAACTGGTTTTAATATTTCTTGTTTTTTCATACTCATTCTCCTAACTACTTAAATATAATAATTACTATATGATTAATATACTTAATACTGATATATTATATATTAATTTATAATTCAAAAATAAAAAAATTAATAATATAAAAAATACTAAAAAAGAATAACAATTACTAAAAACCTATCACTAATTAAAATATCTGATTAATGATAGGTTTTTAATATAACTTTTTATATTCTTAATAAATCAATTGATTTATATCTTTATTATAATTTCAATTTGATTTAAATAATAAAAAAAATAAACAAAACTGTTTATTTCATAATTTCACATATAATGGTGGGACTAAATGGACTTGAACCATCGACCTCACGCTTATCAAGCGTGCGCTCTAACCAGCTGAGCTATAGTCCCAAAAAGAGCAACAGAGATATTATATATTTGTTCAAGCACGATTGCAATATATAATAACAATATTTTATTTAATTGCTGAGTTATACTTGTAAGTGCAAGTAAATAAAATTGCAAAAAATTCTCATATAAAAATTTCATAATGCTAAATTTAGTTTAGAAAAAAGTAAGGAGTTTTTATATGAGTTATAAACATCTTGGCATAGATGAAAGGATTTATATTGAGAATCAATTGAAATTTAAATTTAAAATTAGTGAAATAGCTAAAAATCTTAATCGAAGTATTAGTACTATTATTCGAGAAATTAATAGAAATAAAGATAATAATCATTATTTTTCATTAATTGCACAAAATAAAGCTGAAAATCGAAAACAATCACATATTAGTTTTCATAAGTTTAAAAATAAGAATTTAGTAAAATATGTACAACAAAAATTACTATTAGGTTGATCACCTGAACAAATTTATGGCAGAATTAAAAATTTTCATAAAGAGTGAGTTATTAGTTTTAAAACAATTTATACTTGAATTTATTTTGGAATGCTTGATAAAGTTACTAGTAAAAATTTAAGAAGAAAAGGTAAAAAACGAAAATCTAAAGAAAATCGTGGCAAGTTTAATGGTAAATCAATTAAAGAACGAGATATAAATGTTAATGATCGTATAACACTTGGTCATTGAGAAGGAGATACTATAGTATCATCACGAGGTAAAAGCAAATCATGTTTAATAACTTTAGTTGAAAGAGTATCACGATTTACTTTAGCAATATTAGTTAAAAACAGAACTACTAAAGTTATTAATAAAAATGTTAGTTATTATTTATCAATTCTTCCTAAAAACATTGTTAAAACTATTACTTTTGATCGTGGCAAAGAATTTTCAAATTGACAACAACTTGAAAAAAATTTAGATATAAAAATTTATTTTGCCAATCCATATTCACCTTGACAAAGAGGTACTAATGAAAATACTAATGGTTTAATTAGAGAAAAATTTCCTAAAAAATTTATTTTTTCAAAAACTAATAAAAATGAAGTTCATAAATTTATATTGTCTTTAAACCAAAGACCAAGAAAAATACTAAATTATCTTTCACCAATCGAATATTTGGATAGAAAAATAATTTAGTTGCACTTACCTTTACAATTTAGCAATTTTTATTTAATATTCTTATAATAAAAATTTATATTTTTAAAAGTAAAAAAAATTTTTGTATAATTTATTCATACAAGGTTTTTTATTAAGAGGGGATTGAGAATGACAAAGATTAAAATACATATCTTAAAAATTGAAAAATGAAATCAAAATTTAGGAAAAGAAGCAACACTAAATGATGATGATATAAAAGATATAAATGAGAATGAGAATATAGAAAAAATTAATGATGATATTATTGCAAAATCACCTACGTTTTCATAATCATATTTTTATTGTATATTTATTAAAATTTTTTAATAAAAAATACTAAATATTAATTAAGTAAAATGATATAATTTATATATAATTTACTTGTTAAATTATATAAGTTTGAGAGGTAAAAAAATGAATGGCAATAAAAATGAAATGAAAATAAAACTCAAAGAAATTTATTTATTAAAATATAAAACAAATCAAAGTGATGACATAAAATATAAAGCATTTGAAACATTACAATTAGCAACACTATTTCATCTAAGTTTTAAAGAAATAGTAACAAAATTTGGATACCCTAATCGCGAAATTATTCACTATGAAATTATTGTAATACCATTTAATTTAGATGCAAGTAGAATATTGAATCAAATTAATAAATCAAAATAATATTAAGAAAATATTCAAATATTTTCTTAATATTATTTGCAATCACGGTTTTAATTATAATTACTGGTCTATACTTAATTTGATTTAGTAACTTTTATTTTAAATTCAATAATAATGAACAATGCCATTCAAATTTTAAAGATGGATATACAATGTTAAAACATTTTGGTTTAAGTTATAGTATTAGCACTTCAGCAAGTTCTTTCTGTAATTTAAGTCATTTTCCTGATAATTACTATCCTTGAATTCAATTACAAATTGGAGTTATTTTTTGTATAATTATCACTCCAATCTTACTATATACAGTATTTCTATTCATAGTAATTATTTTTGTTTTTAAAATAAGAGAAAAAAATAATAATTTTTGAGATGCAATCGAAAATTGTAAAATAATTAATAATTACTATGTTCATTAATTTTTATTAATATACTTTATCTTATTAATATTTTAAAAATGAAACTTAATTTTGCTAAGGTTTGTTTTAACTAAATATTCTATAAACATTATAATGTTTTTTATTTTTTTAATAATTTTATTTTATTCTTTTAAAAAATAACTTCCCTTGATAATTTTGATTAGTTTTATCATTATAATTTTTGCTTCCAATATATAAATTATTATCTACAGGTAATAAACTCACTACAACACCATAATCTTTATTTCAACCAAATACTTCAGTAAAAGTAATACCACCATCAGATGACTTATATAATCCACCTTTAAAAAATTTATTATCAATAACTTGAACTCTACTTCCAACATATAAATCATTATTAACAACAGCTAAACTTCAAATCTCACCATAATTTTTATTATTTTTTCAACCAATAGTTTCTGTTATTTTTTCTCCTTTAAGAGAAAGTTTAAATAGTCTACTTTCATATAGTTGATTTCTACTTCCAACATATAAATTATTACCAAAAACTATTAAACTCCAAACTTCACCATTATTTTGATTTCATTTTTTTAACAATTCTAATATTCCATTAGGTTTAAATATTAATAAATTTCCAGTATATGTACCAGTTTTAGTACCAATATACAAATCATTATCAATAACCGCTAAACTTCTAACTTCACCATATGTTTCAATTCAATCCTTAATTTCTGATACTTTTCTATTAGATTCAATCATAAATAACTTACCATAACAATCAGAAGTTCTTGTTCCAACATATACATTATTGCCCATAACTACTAAACTATAAACTTCTCCTGTTATTTCTGATATTTGTGTCAAAATATTTTGTTCAGGAGAATATCTAAAAAGTCCATTAGCAAAAGTTGCTACATAAACAGTTCCATCATTAGTAACAACTAAACTAGAAATATAACCATTAATACCAGTAATTGGTGTTATTATTTTATCTTTTGTATTACTTGCATTATCTTTAATTTTATATACACCATTACTAGTTCCGACATATAAATCATTTTTTATATTTAATAAAGTTGATATTGCACCATAAGATTCAGGTCAATTAAAAATATTTAATTTTTCTTGATATACCCCCTCATTTTGAACTAATATTTCAGAAATTGCTATAATACCCCCGATTAATCCACCAGCCAAAACTGTCCCACCAACCATTCCTACAATAACTCTTTTCTTTTTCTTCTAATTTCTTTTGGCATAAATTAAAATCTCTCCTTAATTTTATTAAATTTTTGTAAATTAATTTTACATTATTCTTAAAACAAATTATTGATATTCTTATTTTACACATATATAGTGTTTATAATAAAAACACCTCCAATTTATCTAAAGAAATACAAATTAAAAAAAGAAAGTTATTTAAATAAAAAAATAAATTATAAGCAAAAATAATATATAAAATTCTAGTAATACTATAAAAATAATAAAAAAAGAGTCTGAGACTCTTTTTTTATTATATTAACGTTTTGAAAATTGTGGTGCTTTTCTGGCTGCTTTTAAACCATATTTTTTACGTTCTTTCTTACGTGCATCACGAGTTAATAATCCAAATTGTCTTAATAATGTTCGATAATCTTCTGACACCTTAACTAAAACATTAGATAAAGCTAAACGTGCTGCACCAGCTTGACCAGTTCTTCCACCACCTTCAACTTTGATATTAATTTCAAAGTTTTCTAACGTATTAGTTACTTTTAAAGGTAATAACATATCTTGAACTAAGATTTCTTGTTCTAAATATTTTAAAGGCTCAAAACCATTAATTAATATTTTTGATTGACCAGTATTTTTTAAATGAACACGGGCAGTTGACGTTTTACGTCCGCCTGAACTTGAATAAGTTACGGGTTTATTAGATGTTGTCATAAAAGTCTACTCCTCTTGGCCTAATATTAAAACTTCGGGGTTTTGGGCTTGATGTTGATGTTGATCATGGTTATAAACATGAAGATGTGTAAATTGCTTACGACCTAAGGTAGTATTTGGTAGCATACCTTTAATCGCTATTTCTACTAATTCAGAAGCATCTTTAGCAATCATACTTTGTGCATTACGTACACGTAATCCACCAGGATATTGTGAATGGTTATAATACTTCTTATCTTGTAATTTATTACCTGTTAATTTAATTTTGTTTGCATTAATAATAATGATATAATCTCCACAATCTAAATGTGGTGTAAATGAAGGTTTATTTTTACCACGCAATATCATTGCAACTTTAGTTGCAAGACGTCCTAAAATTAAACCACTGGCATCAATAACATATCACTTTTTTTCAATGTTACTGAAATTCATTGTTGTTTGACGCATTTTTTTCTCCTTACAGTGTAATTTTTACCGGGACTACATTGCTTAAAGCATTAATAATTATATAGAAACTTATTTAAAAAAACAAGTATTATCAAAGATTTAATAATTATTTTTACACAAAATTATCGATTACAAAATAAATAATTAAAAGTTATAACTAACTCTTATAAAAATATTTATTTTTTAAAAATATAGTATTATTTTCTAAAAATAATTACATTAAACATTTTTTTATTATATATTATTTTTTTCAATTATAAACTTAAATTAAAAAATATATACCAAAATATATCATTATTTAAACAATAAATTAAAAACTAAAAATAAATTAAAAGGAGAATAAATAACTATGAAAAATTTAATAAAACTAATGACAACATGTTCTTTATTAATGACAAACATAATCTCAACATTAAGTAATGCAAATCATAATACAAGTAATTTTCAAAATAATTTTTATACTTTAGGAGACAGTTTATCAGATGTAGGAGCATTGGTTGGTGCAGGAAGTCAATTTTTTCAAAATATTCCCCTCCCAGAGGAACTTATGAAATCTCATGATGTACAATTAAAACCTCCTTATTATCAAAATCGATCTTGATGTAATGGCCCTGTTGCAACCGAATTAATTAGTAAAAAATTAAAACAAAAAGTTACAGCTGGATGAGACTTTATAGCATTAAATGGTCAACATTTTTCACAAATAGGTACTAACTACGCTGTTGGTGGAACATTTATAGAAAAAGTTTATGGTCTTGAAGGTTTATTTTTAAATAAATTTTCACTTGATGAGCAAATAAAATCATTAATAAAACAACATAGTGATTTTTATAATGATGATTTAGTTTTTATAAACATTGGAACTAATGATTTAATGTGAATAATTGATCATAACATTACTGATATTGATAATGCTATTAATAAAATTATTAATAAACTTGATGAAGATTTAACAGAATTAATTAATAAAAATATTAAAAAAATAGTTATAACAAATATTGCTGATATGGGATTAATTCCTAACTATAAAGAAACTATTAATCAACAACCAATGACAAATCTTGTAAATAAATTTAACTTAAAATTAACTGAAGAAATTAAAAAAGCAAATAAAAACTTTGAAAAAACAAATATTAAAGAGTATGATGTTTTTTCAAAATTTAATAAACTATTTGAACAATTCAAAAATAGAGGAAGTCAATACCAAGATTCAAATGCTACTAAAATTGATATAAATACTCTTAGAAAAAATGGAATATTACAACCTCAATATGTTTCTGGTGCAAACTCACAAAATATTGATAATTACTTTTTTTTAGATCAATTTCATCCAACAAAATGAGTTCAAGAACAAATTGCTAATGATTTATACAAATTTTTATACAAATTTTTATACAAATTTAATAATAAAAATCTATTTGAAGTAGATTATCGTCCTGCTGCACATGATTGAATAAAAGTAAAAATTAGTTATGATAACTTTTTACATATCCAAAATATCTATAATACTGAAAAACAAGAAAATTTTAAACAATTATTTTTTAAAATTATCAATAAATTTGCAAAAGAAGACGATACTGGATTGGGTGGTAGTATAAGTCAAGATGATATTTATACAACAATAAAAGTTATTATTGATCATTTTCAAGAAATAAATAATTTTTTTAAAAGACTACCAGAAGATCAAGGAATAAGGCTTGTTACAAATAGAATTGGTTCATGAGATAAAAATGATAGTATGGGTGTTTTTAGTCAATAAATAAAAAATGGTATTAAAAATAAATAATTAAAAAATTTTAATCAAGTTTACTCATAATAATTAACATTAAATATTTTTTATTGTATATTAATTTTTTCACATATAAACTTTAATTAAGATTTATCAAAACTATATTGCTTATCTTTAATATCATAATTATGAACTTAAATAAAAATATTATTATAAATTAAAAGTAAATATTTTTAAATAAATCTTAAGATAATAATAAAAAACTATATAAATTCATAAATATAAGTTTAAAATAATAAGTCTATCAATTATATTTATCTAAAAAATATTAAAAGTAATAAAAAGGGGGGTTTTATTAATGAGAACATTATTAAAAACATATAAAATACTACAAAATACAATTTACGTTGATAGTAATGGAGAAGAGCAAACAACTAGTAAAATAGACTTATCAGATATAAAAACTACTGAAATTGTTCAAATTGGATTTTATGAAAATAAAATTGGAGAAATTCAAGTTGTTAAAATGCTAAGAATAATTGAAAAAGTACCTGACAAACTACCATCAGAAATAACATCATTGCAAGAAATGTTTTCTGGTACCTCAAAATTCAACCAAGACATTTCAAACTGAGACACTTCAAAAGTGACAAATATGACATCAATGTTTTCTCTTACACAATCATTCAATCAAAATATTTCAAAATGAAATGTTTCAAATGTAACAACTATGCATAATATGTTTGGTGGTGCTTCAAAATTCAATCAAGATCTTTCAAACTGAAATACTTCTAATGTAACAAATATTAGTTACATGTTTTACTATGCAAAATACTTTAATGGAAATATTTCAAAATGAAATACTTCTAAAGTAACAGATATGAGTTACATGTTTTGTAATGCTCTTGAATTTGATAAAGATCTTTCAAAATGAAATGTAGAAAAAGTAATAGACATGCGTAGTATGTTTGCTGGTGCCGAAAAATTTAATCAAGATCTTTCAGATTGAGATACTTCTAATGTAAAAGATATGAATTTTATGTTCTATGATGCAAAAAAATTTAATCAAGATCTTTCGCTTTAAAAAGTAGAAAAAGTAATAGAATATATTGATTTTTTCTGGAATTCAGGAGTAACTGATATCAAAAAATGCCAAAATTCAATAACTAACTTTTTAAGTTAAATCCTAAATTTTATTATATAAATTTAAATTATTTTTTAAAAAAAATAATAACTAAAATTTAATGATATTTAATTGTAAAAATAATATTTGACAAATAACATTACTTATCCTATAATTAACAAGCATTCACGAAAGCAGCAAATAAGTATTATTAAGTTGCAAATAGTTTACCCTCAAAGATTATTCTTTTTATTAGTAGAATTTTCTATTAATCTTAATAGTAACCAGTGCTGTTCTGGCGAATTGTAAACTATCTTAATGAGAACTTATTAAAGTCTCTTTGTGTTTGTATACATTCCAAGGAGGTTTTTATTATGTCAAGATATACTGGTCCAGTTTTTAGAAAATCAAGAAGATTAAACTTCTCAATTCTTGAATCTGGTAAAGAATTTGCAAAAGGAAAAAAGCGAACATTCGCTCCTGGACAACACGGTCAAAAAAGAATTAAACTTTCTAACTATGGATTACAATTACAAGAAAAACAAAAAATTCGTTTCACTTATGGTTTAAATGCTCGTCAAATGAAAAATTTATTTGATGAATCAAAAAAAACTCATGGTGTTACTGGTACTAACTTGTTGGTATTCTTAGAATCAAGATTAGATAATATTGTTTTTCGTTTAGGTTTATCTTTAACAAGAAAAGGTGCTCGTCAATTAGTAAATCATGGTCATGTTTTAGTTAATGGTAAAAAAGTTAATATTCCTTCATATCGTGTTAAAATAGGAGATAAAATTACTATTACTGAAAAAGCACAAAAAAATGTAAAAATTATTGAAGCATTAAGCGCTAATGCTTCAACATTACCATTTATTGAATTCAATAAAAAAACATTTATTGGTACATATGTACGTCATCCACTACGTGACGAACTAAATACTGATATTAATGAAGCATTAGTTGTTGAATCATATGGACGTGCTTAAAATTAATAATTAATTTTTCTCCTACTACTATGTCAATTAAATTAAATGATATAATGTTAATTAGAGATGAGGAAAGGAAAAATAAAAAGAAATATTTAATTTTATGAATAGCTATAATTCCTTTAATTTTTAGTAGCGTATTTTCATTTTTTACTAAAAATTATTATGACAATATTTTACTAATATCAATACTAACGATATCTTATTTAATTTATATAGGTTTTTTAATCGTTAGTACTTATGGATTTATTAAGATAAAAGACAAAAAAGAAATTAATAATAAACAAGTAGAAAATACTATTGATTTAATAAAAAATAAAATATTGTAAAAGTTACCCTTTGGGGTAACTTTTACATGTTCTCTATAAATAATGATCTTAATATAAGTTCATACTATATAGCATTAAGAAAATTATTTGAACCATTACTATTATTAGGAATATGTTCTTGATTTGCTGCATCGATAAAATTTTGTTGTCTTATTGGACCATTTTCTAAAATTTGATTAATTCTTGTTTGCAAATCAGGATTATTAGGTTCTTTATATTTATTAGCGTTTTTCCAAATGCCAGAATTATTTTCTTCAATTCTATTTCTTATTTCTAATATACTTTTCTCTATATTTCTTAATTTCATAATTTTTCTACTTTCATCTTCATCTTTAATAGCCGTTGATGCTGCAGAAATTAGCTTAGTAATATCACTATAAGTTGACATATAAAAAGGAGTACCAGCAATAATATAACCTGCATTTTTTTCTGCATTATAAATTTTCTCTTCAACTTTTAAATAATTAATGATAATATTAATATTTTCGTTGATACTTTCTTCTTTTGCATTTGGACCATTTTCTAAAATTTGATTAATTCTTGTTTGCAAATCAGGATTATTAGGTTCTTTATATTTATTAGCGTTTTTTTCATCTTGAATTTGGTGCTTCAATTTCTTCTTTTCTAGTAACTAATTCTTTATATATTTCTTCTAATTTTTTAAACTTTTCTAATTCATCAACATTATTAAGAACATTTACTATTTCTTTTTCTTTTAATAGTTGGATATTAATTCGATGTTGAAGTGACATATAAAAAGGAGTATAGGAAACAGAATATCCTGCTTTACTTTCTGCATTATAAATTTTCTCTTCAACTTCTATATAGTCATTAATATTATTAATTAATTTACCTATATTTATTCTGAAATTATCAATCATATTTTTCTTATATTCTTTAGGTGTGTTTTCTAATGTTTTTCTTAATAAATCATCTAACATATTCTTTATCTTCCTTTGCTTATTAAAATTAACTTAATAAAAATCCTAATATAGAAAATATCTATATTAGGAAAGAACATTTATTAAATTACTAAGTAATAATATCATATTTTTTTTAAAACACAAAGAAAAAATACTACTCTGTCATTATTTAGTGATAATTTCCTATTAGTTATCGAGTAAAAATTTCCCAAAAGTGAAGTTAAATATACTTGGTGATAAATATGGAAAGAAGTATGACTATGAAATAAAAATATAAATACAAAATTATAAATGATATTATTATTAATAAATTATCTAAACATCAAGCCAAGAATAAACTTAATCTAACTATTAGAAGAATTAACCAATTAATTCAAATTTTTAATAGAGAAGGTAAAGTTGATTTTATTCATAAATCTCGTAATAAAATTTCTAATAAGGCAACAAATTTTGAAATCAAAATTAAGATTATAAACTTGTATAAAACAAAATATTATAATTTTAATTTTCAACATTTTCATGAGAAATTAATTAATGAAGAAAAAATTAAGATTTCATATAACACACTTTATACTATATTAATTAAAAAAAAAATTACTTCACCAAAAAGACATAAAAATAAAAAAAATAACTTACATCCAACAAGAAATCGAAGAACAAATTTTGGTGAATTAATTCAAATGGACGCCAGTAATCATCATTGATTTGGTAACGATAAACCAAAATAATTTTTACATGCTGCAATTGATGATGCTACAGGAAATATTGTTGGACTATGATTTGATCATCAAGAAACATTAGATGGTTATTATAATATTTTTTATCAAATTTTAACTAATTATGGAATACCAAAAACATTTTATACCGATAATAGAACAGTTTTTGGATATAAGAAAAAAGTTGATGCAGGAAAAATAAATACAGAAAATGACACTTATACTCAATTTCAAAAGTCCTGTAATGATTTAGATGTTGTGAAATAATCAGAACTTCAATTCCGCAAGCTAAAGGTCGCGTTGAACGCTTATTTGGAACACTTCAAAGTCGTTTAATTAGTGAATTACGACTTAATAAAATTAGAAATTTAGAAGAAGCTAACAAATTTCTTAAAACATACATAAGTACTTTTAATAAACAATTTGCCTTTCCTATTGATGATACTAAATCTGCTATGGCTAAAGCTCCTACACAGGAAGAAATCAATATTTATCTTTCAAGATTTTCTAAAAGAAAAACAGATAGTGGTTCAACCATAACATATTATGGTAAAAAGTATTTTCCTTATAAAAATAACAAAGTTCAATACATACAACCTAGAACTGATGTAATTGTACTTAAATCATTTATTAATGAATTATATCTTAGTTACAATAATCAAATGTATGAACTAAAAGAAATAGCACAAAAACCAATTATAAAAGAAAATTTAATAAAAACTAAAAAAGTTTATATACCCAATAAAAATCATCCTTGAAGATATGGATATCAATAATTCTTAATTAAAATTAAAAATCTATTTTATAAGATATTTAATTTTATAAATACTAAACCATATAAAATTTTAAAACGTTTGCGTATGAGCAAATTTGGTGTTCTAAAATTGATTTTAAATATAAAAGAAATTGTAATTGCAATCTCTCGTTTTTACATTTGTGGTAAGTTTGATTTAGTCGGATTTATTAATAAATTATTTAAAGTTACATTATTAATTTTATTAACATCTATATTTATTTCACTATTTGATTTTCTTATATATAATTCTTTTACTTTTTTAATATTTCCAAAAAGTTCTTTTGATATTTTTATAAAAAAATCATTTTTTTCTTTAATTATTTTATTTTTATCAATTTTTCCAAAAGTAAATATTTTCAATATTGAATAACTAATTTTTTTAAATTTGCTAATCTTTTGTTTTTTTAAATTTTCATTAATATCAACAATAGTAGTTTGAGCTAAATTAACTCTATTACTAATAATTTCTGGAGTAAATTGATTTTTATTAATAATTATTTTTTTCAATTCTCTATTAATTCATTCATATTCTTCTTGTAAATTTTTATTCATTTTTTCATCCTTTCAAAATAAAAACTCATTTACTTTGAAATTAAAGCAATGAGTTAAAAACTTATATTAAACTTAATTAAATTATACAAAAAAAGTTCGCAAATCAAAATTTAAAGCTAAATTTTTAACGTTTATTTGGAATTCGTGTTTATATTTATTTAACACTGTAACTTTCCAAAATAATTTATTTTTTTATAAATATTTTTGGGAAATTTTCACTCGATATTGACAAGAAAAAATACTACTCCAGTTATAAATAAAATTAAATCCCTCAACTATTTTTTTATAAAAATATTGAAATAGAAAAAAATATTTTTTTATTTTTTTTAAAACGGATTATAAATATTTTTTAAATTTTGAATAATATGTTCTCTCACTATTACATCTTTAATTGAATTAGTAAAAGCAGAAATTTTAGGCTTTAAAAGATTATAACGACCCATATTTTGTGGAAGTGTAGTATCTATTATTGGCATATCTTTTAAATTATCATCGAATATTTGTACTACTTCCGAATATAAATTAAGTATATTAGCATAAGCATTAAAAACTGATACCATATAATTAACATCTAAAAAATTATCAACTCCATGTTGTTGCAAGAGATCTATAATTATTTTTTTATTAGCAATGATATCACCTGTTGATTCCATCTCTTTTAGAGCATTAGCAATTTTATCAGTTTCATCTACTCTTAATATACCTATCATTTTTAACTTTTCAACAGTACTGTAACATTCCTCATAAGTTGTATTATTTTTTAATTCATTTATACTTTGTTTTAATGTTTCACTATTTTGATATAAATCAATAACAGTGTTAATGTCTGTTACATTAACATTTAAAAAAGGAAGATTATTATCAATACTACTAAATATTTTATGAGTAACAGAAGTTGTCGGTATTTCATTTTTAATAACACCATAACTTAATGATTTATTACCGAAAACACTAGTACCCATCATAATAATTACGATACTACCTAAAATACTCATTCTAATAAAATTAATTAAAATTCCAGCTGTAGCATTTATTGCTTTGTGTTCAATTTTATTTTTATTAAAAAGTACAAAATATAAAATAATATAGATTATTCAAAATAAAATATTAATGCCAATAATTCAAACAATAGCATATATCAAAAATCCAATATTATCAGTTAATAAATTCTTAAATAAAGCAAAACTACCACTAAGGTCACTAAACCATGGTGATACCATATTTTTAAAAGAATTTATTAACATTGGTTTAAATGCCAACATTAAACCAATACTAAGTAAATTACCAGCACTAATAAATATTAATGCTCTTCCCCCAATAAAAAAACCAGTAACAATAGCAAAAATAATAATAACAAAAATAATAATATCCCATAATAATGGAGAAACATTAATAAATATCATATTTAAATACCCTTCCTTATTTATGAACAACTATAAAATAATGACGCTTACCTTTTTTTATAACTGTTACTTGATTATTAATTGCGTTTTTTTTACTAATAAGAAAATTTATATTGGTAATTCTTTCACCATTAACAACAATTGAACCTTGCATAATTAGTTCTCTTGCTATTCTTTTTGAATTACAAATTTGATTATTAACTAAAAAATCAATTATTTGTTCATTATGATTAAGATTAAAATGTGGTACATCTTTTAAAACCTGTAAAATCTCAGATGATTTCATTTGATGAATCCGATCGTGGAAAAAAGCATTAGTAATATTAATAGCACTAAAATATCCATTTAATTTATGAATAAATACTGTTAATAAAGCTGCTAAAATCTTTTGTCCATAATGTTGCTTAACATCACTATTATGAATTACTAAAATTTTTGCTATTTGTTCTTCACTAAATAAAGTTAAAGAATTAAAAAAAGTAGGCAAATCTTTATCTTCTTGATTAAATAAAAATTGATATAACTCATAAGGTGAAGTTTTTTCACTATTTAAAAATATAGCACCTTTTTCGCTTTTACCAAATTTTTCACCATTAGATTTAGTTAATAAATTAATAGTAATACCAGCAGCATGATGTTCATCACCTTTTTGTTTTCTAATTAAATCTAAACCGACAGTAATATTTCCTCATTGATCACTACCACCAGATTGAATATAACATTGCTCTTTTTCATATAAATGATAAAAATCATACGCTTGTAATACCATATAAGAAAATTCAGTATAAGAAATTCCAGAATTTAAACGATTAGCAATCATTTCTTTGCCTAACATTTGATTAACATTAAAATGCTTACCAATATCACGCAAAAAAGTTGTAATTGTTAGTGGACCTAATCATGTTTGATTATTAATAATTTTAATTGGCTTAATTTTATTGTTTAATGTTCCCAATGGTAATTTTAAAAATGTAATTCAAGTTTCTACATAACTATCACAATAATTTAACAATTGTTTAAAAGAAAGATTATTTAAATCACTTTTCATAGTAACTCACTTTTGATCAAAATTACAAATTTCATATAAAGTTTTTAATAATGATGCTGATAATCCTAATTCTTCTCAAGGTAAGGGCAATGTTTTTAAAATACTACTTAAAGTCTGTTGATATTGATTATTTGGATTAATACTTTTAATAATCATTTCTAATGTTTCATATTCTTTATCATTTAATAAATTACATGTTTTAATTAATTCTAATGATGTTAAATTATCAATATTTTCATAACTTAATAATGTCACTAACTGCTCTTTTATTTTTCTAACATTAGTTTGTAACACATTTTCATCTAATAAATTACGTTCTTTATTTTTACCACTTGGATCACCGATCATTGCCGTTGTACCACCAATAACAGCAATTGGTTGAAAACCAAATATAGCAAAACGATGCAATAAAATAATTTGTAGTAAATTACCTAAATGTAATGAATCATTACTTGGATCAAAACCACAATATATTCCTTTTCCTAATTTTCCTGCATTAATTACTTTATCTATGCTACTAATATCTTTTAAGATATTACGTCATTTTAATTCGTCAATAATATTGGAATTTATTATATTATTCATAGCATCTCCTATTTATTTTCATCTAAAATATCATCAACTAACAAATCAATAGTTGTAATAACTGTATCGTTATTATTACTTGCATTATTGTAATTAATAGATGTAGTTTCTTTAAATATTTTATCGCGAAATTCTAGATAGCGCGATGGTAAACTATCATATATTTGTTGTTGTTCTCTATTTTTTTTAATTTGTGCAATTCTAGTATTATCAAGATTACTAGAATTATTATACGCTACTTCTTTTTCACGAAAAATATTTTCTTTAGTTTTTTTATCAACATATTGCTCAATAGTGCTAGAACTGCTATCGGCTTTTTTAATATTAATTGGAATCGTAGTTATTTTTTGATGATTAAGACCAAATATAGGTGAAATAATACTACTTAATTGATAAGGTTCTTTTTTAGCGTTATCAACATTAGTAGTAACATTTTCAATTTCAACTTCTGTATTTTCTATTGTCATAATAACTCCTTAATGATAATCAATAATTAAATTATAACATTTTAATGATTAATTATTCCTAATATAAGGTGAATAAATTTCATAATCTTCATTAAGATAAAATAATTACTAGTGAATATCAATTAATTTTATAAAAAGTACTAATAACTTTTCTCAAATTTATTTTTAATAAAAAATAAAATAATAAAAAAGTAGTACTTGTTTATAAAGTACTACTAAAAGTGTATTAAATTGATTTTATTCAACACTAAATGTGTCATATAAATTTGAAGTATCAATATTATCAAACCCTACAGCAAAAAACTCACTAATAGATGAATCCAACCCATTAATTATTTTTAAGATTGCAACTAAAGATACGTTTCTTGTTCCTCTTTCAGCATCAGAAATATAATTACGATGTAGGCCGCTTGCTTCTCCAAGTTTCTCTTGTGAAAATTTTCTACCTTTTTGATTACGTAAAGTTTTCATTCGTTTTCCAAAAGCATTCAATAAATTTTGACGACCTTTGCTTAAAATTTCTTTCTTTTTCATTGTATGGCCTCCTCTTATACTTTTATTATTAACTTACAATGTTTCTTGATACTTTTTCTTAATTTCGCGAATTAAATGATTAACCCCAGACTTAGTAATGACAAAACCGGTTTCTTGATAGTAAAGTTCACCCAATTCTGAAAGTGATGCTTCAGGATTTTTTAATCTTAAATTTGAAATAATTTGAGCTTTTAATGACAACGCTTTGAAAAGTTTTTTATCTTTTAAAACAGAAATCATTATAACTTGCTGGTCTCCAGCATTTAAAATTTTTTGTTGATTAAAAATATCAATATTATTAAAACGATTAATATTATTAAATAATTCTCGTGAAATACGTTTATCTTCAAAAGCGAAAACTGCTTGTGGACAATCAATTATTTTTAAAAAGTCAGAAATTACATTAGATTTTTTTAGATAAAGCACCGTTTTATTACGACGTTTTATTGTTTTAAAGTTTAATTTAAAAGTTTGTAATAAAATATTTTTAATTTTTTTAGCCAACATATCATTATGAAATTGTAATTCCAAATGGTAGTTAGGTGTTGAAGGAGAATTGATACTGCCAACTACAAGGAAGATTCCTGCGATATACGCTCTTATACAATGCTCTTTTATTATATGCTGGTGCATAGCTTCTTTCTCAATAAAAAGATATTTATCTTGAAGCATTAAATCATTAATAATAAAATCAATTTTATTATTAATACGAATATTATACACCTTTGGACGCTCAAATTTATTTAAAACATCCACCATAACTATCAATTTTACGTCTTTATATTGATTTTTTAAAAATTTATATATTAACCTAGTGGTTTTGTTATGAAAACTATGAATAATAATCTCATTATTTATTTTATCTGAATTTGTAATCTTACCATTAATAAGCGAATATGCTGATAGCAAAGATTTCTGACAACAATTTTTAAAACTTTTTTGACAGATTTCATCTTTTACACTTGTTGTAAATGATATCATTACTATCACCTCAATTGTACACTTTATTCATTAAAATTATCAATAAAATTTATTAAATATTGTGCTGCAATCGCTCCATCGTTAACAGCAGTTACTATTTGTCTTAAATTTTTAGCAATTACATCACCAGCTGCATATAATCCCGGGATTTTAGTTTGACACTTATCATTAACTATAATATAACCATTGCTATCGTAAATATCTAAATCTTTAACAAATTTTGTAACAGGATCAGAACCAATATAAGGAAATAAGGCATCAGTAGTAATTTCACTAATTTCCTTAGTCTTAATATTTTGAATTTCTAATTTACCTACTTTTTTCTTATCCTCAGTACCTAATACTTTTAATACAACATGATCAGTTATTAAATTAATATTTTCATTATTTTTAACTTTATTAACGGTTTTATCATCAGCACGAAATTGATCACGACGATGAATAAGATTAACTTTATTAGTAAATCTTGTTAAATATAAAGATTCTTCACAAGCAGCATAACCACCACCAACTACACTAATAATTTTATTCTTAAATAAAGCACCATCACAAACAGCACAATAAGAAACACCACGATTAGAATATTCCTCTTCACCAGGAACACCAATTTTACGTTCTAATGAACCAGTAGCTATAATTACTCCTTTAGCAATAAGAATATCACCACTACTTAAAAGGACTGTTTTAATTTTATGATTTTCACTATCTGTAATTTTAATAACTTCATCAGTAACAAATTCAACTTGTAGTTTCTCAACTTGCTTTTGCATTTTTTCTGATAATTCAGGCCCTAAAATATAATCATAACCTGGATAATTTTCAATTTCAGAAGTTTTAATCATTTTTCCACCAACAATATATTTTTCAATAATCACAGTTTTAAGATTTGCTCTTTGTGCATAAATAGCAGCTGTCATTCCTGCTGGACCACCACCAATAACTACTAAATCATAATCATATTTATTTTCTTTATTAGTATGATTTTTCATATAATCATTCTCCTTTACGAAATCTTGATGGTGCAATAATTTGTGCAAATATTACTAAAATAACACCTAAAATAATTCACATTCCAGAAACTATCATTGAAGTTGAAACATTGGCTATTTTCATAATGTCTCTATTATCACGAAGTGGTTCTAAAATCATTCTAATAATACCATAAAAGACAAAGTATAAACTACCTGATACTCCTGCATATGTTACTCGATAATTATTAGGATTATACATAGTATTTAAAGATTTAGAATGTGGTTGCATATTATATTTAATCTTTAAATATCATTTTTTTATCTTTGATTTAACTTTTGAATGTTTTTTAACATCTTTTCAAGGTATTTTTTCAACACTTTTAACACTATTCTTATTGGGTATAAAATCAAAATATGCTTGTTTTCAACTTTCATATTTAAATTTACGATATCCATGAATTTTTTTAATAACTGTTCAAGGTTTTAAAAAATCTTTTACAACAATTGGATTAGTCTTTAAAGGCAAAATAAATTGCGAAGAATCTAATTTTCATGGTTTTTTATTAAATATTTGTCCTGTTTTTGGTACAAAAAACGTTAAAAAGAATCAACCAAATAATGAAGATAATGACTCATATAAAAATAAAGGTTGACGATAAACAGCAACAGGATCTGGTTTATCACTATTAAAACCATAATGTAAATGATTATTTATTCATGTTGGTAATCAACTGAAAGGATGACCAACATCAGTTCCTAGTAATTCTTGATTAAAAAAATTACCTCATCTACCAATTGCTTGACCTAATAAAATATTTGGAACAATACAATCAATAAAAACTCACATTGAAATTTGTAACTGCTTTGAAGTACGATAAAAAATAAAGAATCCTACTATCATTCCAACTGTAACGCCTCCTTCAATTGCCATACCACCTCTTCAAACGGCAACTACATCAAGTGCATTTTCAATTGTGCTAGTATTATTAAGAACATATCATGCTCTTGCTCCTATTAATCCTGCTAATGCAATAACTAATGTTCCTCATTCTAAAGTTTTAGTTGGAATATTACGACAATATAATTTTATTCATGAAGCAATGACAGCAGTTAAAAACCCTACTGCCATTAATACCGAATAAATATGAATTCCCGTTCCCGGAATATCGGTAATTAAACTATTGTATCCATCATCATTAATCATATTTTTTTCCTTTTTGATAATTTAATAATTAAATTATTTCTTTTTTGTTAAATTTCTAATTATTTGTTTTTGAAAACTAGCAGTAGCGTCTTGACTTTCATCTTTTAATTTTAAACTAATAACTGCTGCTTCAATTAAATCAGCTAAATTTCTTCCTGGACTAACAGGAATAATTATTTTAGGCACTTTAATTTCAAAAAAAACATCAAAGTTATTATGATCACCAAGTCGATCAACTTTAGTTCAACCATCATTTTCAATTCTAATTAAATTAATAATTAAATTTACTTGACTCTCATGCATTATAACATGATATCAATACATTTTGGTAATATCTAGGATACCTATTCCTCTAATTTAAATTAAATTTTTAATAATCGGATTAACTTTTCCTACAATTTTATTATTGACTTTTAAAATATCAATACTATCATCACCAACAAATAAGTGCCCATTACGTAATAAATCTAATGTTGTTTCTGATTTACCAATACCACTTTCACCTGTAATTAGGACACCATAACCAAAAATATTTACTAAAGTACCATGTAAACGTTTAGATTCAGATAAACGTTCAACAATATACGTAGAAACTGTTGCTGCAAATTCAGAAGTAAAAAATAATACTTCAATAATTGGAACTGTTGAATTAATTGATTTAGCACAGTCACATAATTCTTTTTTAAATTTAAAATTAGGTGTTACAAAAATAGCAGGAATATGATCTTCTAAAATATTACTAAAATGGTTCTTAAATTCTGTTTTTGGTAAAGAGGAAATATATTCGCTTTCTTTACTGCTTAATAAAATTATACGACGACTACGTGAGATTTGTTTAGTTTTAAATCCTGTTAACTCTAAACCACCACGATTAGTACCAATATTAGTAATAATTCTTTTTTCAATTGGAATTTTGGGATTAATATATAAAATTGTTAAATTAAATTTTGTTACTATTTCGCCAACACTAAGATTTTCCATACTTAATTTCCTGCCTTTTATAATTAAAATTTTTGATTAATTTTAAACATAATATAATTATATATAATATATCAACAGAAAGTTTATTATTAACAAAAATATACATAAGTTTCTAAAAACATTAAAAAAACTATTGAATAATATAATAAAAAATTACTAAACATTTCATTATCAAATAAAAATTATTATGATATAATTCTTTAAAAATTGTTAAAAATTAAAATATTAGAAATTAGTGTTAACTTTTTATGAATAGCAACTATATTCCTTTTCAATTAGTATTAAAAAATATTATCTCATCATCTATCAATCAAAATTTAAATCATATTTATGAAACTATTGATAAAAATAAGAATGAAAAAATACTGGTGATTTAGTTTCTGAAAAATGAGATTATCATTTTATTAATTATTTAGGACAACTAAGTCCAAATGGAAGTGGCACGCCTCCACAATTACCACCAAGAAATAAAATATAAATAAATATTACTAGTTAATATTATCTAAAATTTGAATAATAGTTTTAACTATCTTTGCAGCATTTTTTTCATTCTTAAGAACATGTAAATAATCTTTTAAATATTTAAAATTTTCTATATCATTTTCTATTTTTATAAATATTTCTTTAGCAGCATAACCAGTTGAAGCTATAGGAATTATTATTTTATTTTTATTTCTAGCAATTTCAAATTCATTTAATACACCTTTTGATAAAACAATATTATTATTTTTATCCATTTTATTACCAAAAATAAATAGTACAATGTCTGCTTTATCTATTAACTGATTACGATATTCTGGTCAACTTTTTTTAAGTTGTTGCGGAAATGGTCATACATCAAGAATATTATCCAAAACAATACTATTTTCTTTAGCATACTTAACAGCACCACTTACTATTTCATCACCAACGCCGATTCCAAATGCATTTATTATTTTCTTATTTTCTTTACATAAGAAATTTGATAAATCAAATACAAATTTTTTACTTTTCTTTATAGTACCAAATTCTTCATATTTATTAGCTATACCCGAAATAAAAATATTTCTCTTCAAATTATTATTAGTTGCAGAATTAAATATTTCTGCTTTTGAATCGCAATAATTGTTTAATAATAATGTTTTAAAATTAATGTTTTTAAAACAATTGTGACTTATAGAATTGAATAACTCACCATAAATTGTCAGAGAAAAAGAATCGTTTGAAAACCGTAATTCTGTTTCAGGAATAAATTTACTATATAAACTATTTTCTCCTATTGTTCCATCGCCAACACCATAATATTTATCATTAATATCCAAATTAAGTGCAGTTAAATCAATTGCATAATAATATCATACTTTAGTGCTTATTTTTGAAGCATAATGAGTACCTAAAAAGTAAATAGGTGTATCTTTTGTTAAAAAAATACCAGTTTCTTCTCTCATTTCATTATAAACTGTTTCCAAAGGATTATTATTTTCCACTCCACCAGTAATTGAACTATATTTACCCAGCTTATTTTTATTAAATAAAGGATTACTCTCACATGTTTGCATAAAATAACGACTACCATCATCTTTAATTATAAATGGTAATATTGCAACACCTTTGTTATTACATCAAGGTTCTTCAACACCATGCATAAAGTCTACTTTAATTAATTTAACTCATTCTTTTTTCATATTTATTTTTTCCTTTATAATAAAATTATAACTCTTATAAATAAATATTTCTAATTAATTCTTATTATTATTTATTAATTTAATTAATTCTTGAGCGATAATATTATGTGCTCATTTATTAGGATGAATGCTATCAAAAAAGAAATAATTATTAATATTTTCTTCATTAACACCTTCATTGAAATGAGGAACAATAATACCATTATTAATTATTTCACTAAAATCAGTAGTAACTGCTGCATCAATAATATTGTTATTAATATTCAAGCTTTTAAACTTATTAATAGCATTTGTTATCGCTGCAAACATATCATATTTAATAATATTTTTTTTATTTTTATTTAATTCTTCAATAACACTATCTAACATTTTATTAAAATTAGTAGTTAAATTTAAAATACGTTCCTTATCTTTTTCTTTATTTTTAAATAAAGGGATAATACTCATATTAGGAACATTACATAATAAAATACGTTGAGCACCCTTATTTATCAATTTAGTTAAAGCATTTTTTATTAACTCAACTGCTTTATTAATAATTTCTTCTTGGTCGTTTAATAATAATTGTTTAAAAGCATATAAAATATCATTACCACCAAACTCTACTAAAATTATATCATTACTATTAATATGATGCTGACTAATTAAAGCATCTACTTGATGAATAATATCAAAATGATTAATAACAAAACTTTCTACTGTTAATTCTTTTTTTCTACTAGCTAAAGCTCCACTAACTGCATAATTATTACCAATTTGCTCATCAGCAAATAAAAAAAGGTCAAATCTTCAAGCAGAAGTTAAATTTATATGCAAATAATCGGCAATAATTTGTGCTGCCACAGGACCATTAGAAAAAGAATTTTTATAAAATGGTGGCAACATTTTAACTATTTTAGATATCTTTAAATGCTTAAAAAGAGCTGTAAAACCACTTACTAATGCTCCTGTGTCTGATAAACTATTTCCCAGAACATAAAAGTTACCTTTTATTTTTTCATTATTATTCATAACTTCTCCTTTATTTATTTTAATTTTTAATTATTTTTTTCTAAATTTATTTTTGAAAGATTATCAAATAATTTATCAGCTGTTTTTTTATTATAACAAACAAAATAAAAAATTATTATATCCTTCAATCAAATTAATGCATCTTTTATATCTTCTTTTTTAAGTTTATTTATTTTTTCAACTTTAGTTGGTTTTTTATGTTTTAATAATCCTGTATCATTATATAAAATTCAAATTCTATCTGTAAATTTATTACCAAAATATTTTATAAAATCTTCTTTACTATTTTCTAAATATTCGTGATAAATCCTAATCAGATTACTTTTTAATTGCTCTATTTCATTATTTTCAATGCTTAAGTCTAATAAAATATCTTTAATATTTTTTTCTATAGAAATTTTTTCTAGCAAACCAATAGTTTTATCTTTAATTATATGATAAATCTTTCAAGTAGCATGTTCTTGATTTAGATTCTTAAATTCAATAAATGCATAACCTAATAATTTTATTAATTTATTTATTTCATTATTTACTTTTTTATATTTATAAGTTACATTTGTATAATCTAAAACATAATTTCCAACATTACTATTTAAAAATAATTGTACCGTATTAAAAATATTATAAAAAAATTCTAAACTATGTAATAATAACTGCTTATGTTTATTAGAATCTAGTAATAACTTTACATTTACATCTAATATATTTTCATATTCTGGATTTTGTTTTAATAAAATTTTAAAATTTGAACAATCAAATATTTTATCAGAAGCCAAATTAAATGCATCTTCAATATTATAATAATGTTGATACTTTAAACGATCTCTATTATTTTCATAATAACAAGTAATAATTTCAGTAATATTATCTTTTACAATTTCTAATTGAGATTTTATTTTAATATCTTTATTTTCTAATTTTTTTCAAATACTACTTAACATTCATAATTACTCCTGACTTAAAACTTGTTTATTACTTTTAAACAAATTAACATATTTTTTTAAAATTTTAATACTAAAATTTATCTTAATATTTATTATATTTTAATAATTTTATAAAAATTAATTATTTAAATAAAATAAATAAATAATTGTATTATTTTAACTTTGTGATATTACTGAAAATAATTATCTTAATTTAAATAATAGAATTTCCTCTTTGTTTATAATCTTTAATAATATTAATAGTAATTAATGTTGCCATTAAACAAGTAATACAACTAATAATATTTAAAACAACAGCAACAATAGTAATTTGATATGAAAAAACTTTATTATCATTAAATTGAGGTAAAAGCACAATAACACTAATAATTTCGCAACTTGTTCCAATAATACCTAAACAAAAACTAATAAAATCAAGCGAAATACTAAATTGATCTTTTCGATATAATTTCATATTTTGTTTTATCAAAGTTTTCTTTAATCT
This sequence comes from Spiroplasma endosymbiont of Lasioglossum villosulum, assembly GCF_964020195.1. Classification (NCBI taxonomy): domain Bacteria; kingdom Bacillati; phylum Mycoplasmatota; class Mollicutes; order Entomoplasmatales; family Spiroplasmataceae; genus Spiroplasma; species Spiroplasma endosymbiont of Lasioglossum villosulum. The sequence continues at coordinate 219,547 of NZ_OZ026539.1, read as the reverse complement.
AATTAAACGGAACATTAAGAAAAAAGGTAGAAAAGCTAAAGTAAAACTAGTAATATCAAAAAAAATTGCAACAACAGTTATTCAAAGTGATGCTTTATCATTATCTCAAAAAGGTTGTAATGCTAAAATACTTAGAATTCCCAAAAAAATACCTATTAAACCAGTTCCAAAACTTATTAAATCCATTTTAAGAATTTTTTTATTAAAATTTAAAAAATATACTCTTTTTTCCAAAGTGACAAATCCTTTCATGTCTATATATAAGTAAGATTTTATCATATAAATGAAAATAATTTTCTCCAATTTTAGATTACAAATAAAAAGAATAACTATAGTTGTGTTATTAATCTATTATTTGTTGAAATTTCAGTATTTTGTACATTAATTGAATTTATTTCCTTAACAAGAGAGACAATATTTTCTTTAAATAAATTAAGTCTTTGTCTTTTTTTTCTAATTTTTATTTCAACTTTATTCAAACTTTTTTTGATATTACAAATTTTTAATCCAATTTTATAAAGTTGCTCTTTTTGATTATTTAAAACAACTTTTTCACATTCTATTCTATTAACTAATCTTATTTCAAAATTATAATAACCAAAAGTTAAAAACTTAACTAATTTACTTTTAAATTTAAAAATCTTACTTGTTTTTTGTTTTTGAAAAACTTCTAATTTTTTAAGACTATTATTATGAAAATTTAAAATAATTTCTTGTTGATTATTAATTTTATATAATTTCTCTTTTAATTCTCATTTTTTACTACTTAATTTACAATTTAATTCTATTTTTAATGCTGTAATTTTATCAATGAGTTTATCCTTTTCCTTCTGTTTTTGTTCCTCTCATATTAAAGTAAATTCAAGTAATTCAAACTCTAGTTCTTTATCTCATGGGAAAAAATTTTCTTTTTCAAACTTAAAAGAAAGAAATTCAAGTTCTTTTCTTTCATCATTAATTACTTCGTCTTTTACTTTCACTAAAAATTTTTGCATTCATTGATACTGTTTTTCCATTATTTTTAAATTTTTTTTAAAAAAATCTTTTTCAAAAAAAATAAATCAATATTCTAAGTATTGTATATTAGAAGAAGTACTAAAAACTTCTTTTAACTTTATTATATTACTTTTAACATTTTGTATAGTTGAATTTATAAGTATTTCTTTTAAATTTGGTACTACTTCTAAAGACATTTTATTTCTCCACTTCTTTTGTTAAAATTCAAGAATACTACAGAAAATATTTTAATTATTTTCTATTCAAATCGCGATTAATAACTTCTTTTAAATATTGTCCAGTATAAGACTTAGGATTTGTTATTACTTGTTCTGGTGTTCCTGTAGCAATGATTTCACCACCAAATTTACCACCCTCAGGTCCTAGATCAATAATGTAATCAGCAACTTTAATAACTTCTAAGTTATGTTCAATTACAACAACAGTATCACCATGATTAACGATTTTATTTAAAACTTCAATTAACCTTTTAATATCATCAACGTGTAAACCAGTAGTTGGTTCATCTAAAATATACATAGTTTTGCCAGTAGCACGTTTTTGTAATTCTTTAGCTAGCTTCACTCTTTGTGCTTCACCACCAGATAATTCAGTAGCAGGTTGCCCTAATTTTACGTATCCTAATCCCACTTCTTGTATCATTGCTAATTTTTTATGGATTTTTGGATGATTAGCAAAAAAAGTTAATGCTAAATCAACAGGCAGTTCTAGTACATCATAAATATTTTTACCTTTATATTTAACTTGTAATGTTTCACTATTATAACGTTTTCCTTCACAAATTTCGCAAGTTACATAAACATCTGGTAAAAAATGCATCGCAATTTTAATAACACCATCGCCAGAACAACGTTCACATCTTCCTCCTGGTACATTAAATGAAAATCTACCTTTAGCATATCCTCTAATTTTTGCTTCTGGTATTTGTGTAAATAAATCACGAATATCATCAAAAACTGAAGTATAAGTAGCCGGATTACTCCTTGGTGTTCTGCCAATTGGTTCTTGCGAAATAGCAACAATTTTATCAATAAATTCAATCCCTTTTATTGCTTTATGTTTTCCTAGTCGTTGTCCCTTTAAACCCAAATACTTTTGAATACTAGTATATAAAATATCATTAACAAGCGTTGATTTACCACTTCCTGAAACACCAGTAACACAAATAAATTTACCTAAAGGTAATTTAACATTTATTTTACGTAAATTATTAGCTTGTGCTTCTTGAATTTCAATAACTTTACCATTACCACTTCTTCTTGATTTAGGTAACGCAATAAATTTTTCACCATTTAAATATTTTCCAGTAATTGAATTAGGATTATTAGCAACTTGCTGTGGTGTACCTTCAGCAATTACTTCACCACCATAAATTCCGGCTTTTGGACCAATATCAATTAATCAATCTGCTGCTCACATTGTATCTTCATCGTGTTCTACTACTAATAATGTATTATCAAGATCTCGCATTTGTTTTAAAGTTTCAATTAACTTAACATTATCACGTTGATGTAAACCAATTGAAGGTTCATCAAGAACATACAATACTCCCGTTAATTGTGAACCAATTTGAGTTGCTAATCGAATTCGTTGTGATTCACCACCAGATAAAGTTTGTGCCATTCGTGATAAGTTTAAATAACCTAAACCAACATTAGTTAAAAAACTTAAACGATTAATGATTTCTACTAATATTAATTTAGCAATTTCTTGTTGATAAGCTAATAATTTAATATTTAACATAAATGTTAAACTTTCTTCGATGTCTAAATTAGTATAATGACTAATATTCATTTCTTTATTATTTTCATCTTTAATTTTAACTGCCAATGCAAATTCATTTAATCTTGTTCCTTGACAAGTTAAACAAGTGCGTTCACTCATAAATTTACGATAATAATCACGGGCAAAATCACTAGTTGTTTCTAAAAAACGTCTTTCAATTAAAGTGGCAATGCCTTCAATATAATCATGATTAGGATATTTACGACCATTTGCCGAAATAATACTGAAAGTAATGGCTTCATCACTACCACGCATAATATAATTAAGTTGTGTTTTTGTTAAATTTTTTAATGGCTGATTCAAATCAATTAAATAATGATAACAAAGAACTTTTAATTTTTGTCATTCTAAATTACTAGTACCAACTAAGTTTTTATAATACTCAATGCCACCATCATTAATTGATAGTTTTAAATCTGGCATTAATAATTCTTCGTCAACTTCTAATTTTACTCCCAAGCCTTTACAATCAAAACACGCTCCACTTGGTGCATTAAAAGAAAATAAACGCGGTTCTAAACTGGGAATTGAAAATCCACAAATTTTACAAGCATATTTTTGAGAAAATAATCACGTTTCATTTGTTTGCGATAAAATAACCTTTGCTAAACCATTACTATGATTTAAAGCAACTTCTAAAGCATCATGAATTCGTGAAATAGTATTATCATCATTGGTAAATTTAATACGATCAATAACAATATCAATATCATGACGTAATGATTTATTCAATTCAATTGGTTCATCTAAACTATATATTTTATTATTAATTTTAACTCGCAAAAAATTTTCTTGTTTTAATTTTGCTAATAAATCTTGATGACTACCTTTTTTAGCATTAATAACTGGTGCTAAAATTTCAATATTAGTATTATCTTCTAACGTTTTAATTTTATTAACCATTTCTTTTAAAGTTTGCGTGCTAATTGGACCATGACCCTTATTACAATAAGGAGTTCCAATTCGTGCATAAAGTAAACGCAAATAATCATAAATTTCAGTAACAGTACCAACAGTACTGCGAGGATTATTACTTGTAGTTTTTTGATCAATAGAAATTGCTGGTGCTAAACCATCAATAGCATCAACATCAGGTTTTTCACTGTTTCCTAAAAATTGACGAGCATAGGCTGAAAGTGATTCAACATATCTTCGCCTTCCTTCTGCATAAATTGTATTAAAAGCTAATGATGATTTACCACTTCCTGAGACACCAGTAATAACTACTAACTTATACTTTGGAATTTTAATATTAACATTTTTTAAATTATGTTCACGTGCACCTTTAACAGTAATATATTTTTGATTATCTGTCATTTATTCCTCCACTTATATGCTCTTTCTAATTAATTATATACTATATATAGTTAACTTTAATAGCATTATTGCTAATTAATATTAAAGAATATCAATTATAATTAGTTTAAAATATTATCTAAATCAATATTTAAAATTTTAAAATTATTTATTGCAAAAGAAAGTATATAAAAACTTAAATTACAAAAAAATGAACAATATATATTCAAAAATGAAATACAGCAATTGCTCATTTTATAATAAAATTTAAAAATTAGAATTAATTATTACTAAAAAATGTTATATTCCAATTATTTTTTATTAGAAAAAATAATTGGAATAATTTTATTTACTTAAATTATATAAATTTATCCATTAACTTTATTTATATTATTTTTTTCTTTCTTTTTTATTAACTTTAACTACTACTATTTTCTCCTTGATATTGTCAAAGTTCAGCAAATATTCCAGCAGCTAAATTATTCTCGGTATTAGATATGCCTTTTCCAGTATCAGCAGTTGTTTTAGTTCGCAAAAGATCATTATAACTACCTAAGAATGGTACATATTTAGAACCTAATGATCCTGAAGTTCTTTCATTAATAAAAGCTAGTTTTGCTGAAGCAGGAGTGGTTCATACCTGACCATTATTTAAAAATGTATGATTATGCTTTCCAACACTTCCTGATGTTTGTCCTTCTTTATCACTCTGAACTATTGTTAAACCTTTAGCAAGATCTACTTTTACTCAACCTTCTGGCATTTTTGATCCAACAGGCATTCATTTATATTCACCAGGAATTCATTGTCCTTTACTTTCATCTGATTTTTTATTTTTTTCTTGACAATTTTTTAATTGTTCTTCTAGTTCTTCTCTTTTTTCTTTACATTCTTTTAAATCTTCTTCTAATTTTTTATTTTTTTCTTTACATTCTTTTAAATCTTCTTCTAATTTTTTAACTTTATCTTCAAGACCTTCTAATTTTTTATTTTTTTCTCTACATGCTTTTAATTGTTCTTCTAATTCATCAATTTTATCTTCTAGTTCTTTAATTTTTTTTGATTTATCTAATGATTCTTTTACTGATTTTGCATAAAGACTACTTATTTCTTCTAATTCATTAGCTGTTTCTTGTAATTTTTTATTTAATTTTTCCATTTTTGCTTGACAGTCGCTATCATCAACATTAACAGTAGTAACACTTTCTCAACTATCTTCTTCTACTGTCTTATTTTTTTCATTTATCATTTTTAAGTATCCTCCTTTTTATTAAAATTCTCGTATACTATTTTTATTAATAATGAAAATTATTGAAAATATTATTTTGTTTCAATTTTAAATAAGATTTATTTAAAGATAATTTTAAATAAATCTCACTTAAAGTTTACAACTGAAAAAATTACTATACAATAAACTTTCCTAGAAAGCAATTATTAATAAAATTAAATATTAAAAATTATTATTAAAATTGAAAAACAATTAAGTTATAAAAAATTATTAATTTAATTATTTTAAAATAATTAAATTAACATACATTAATATTTTAAACATTTGATAAGATAGTGTAAAATAATTAGTAGTTTAGTAGTTTAGAAAAGGCTTAAAAAATGACAGTAATCAACACATCTGTGAATCAAAAAATTTTATTAACTGGTTATAAAAGATTTTGTTATTCTTTTAGCAAAATTTTATTAGTTATTCTATTATTTCCTTTTGTTTATTTTTATTCAAAAAAATATCAAAAACAATTTTTAGAATTTTGCTTTTCTTATCAAAAAGAAGGTAAATTTAAAATAAATAACGAACAAACAGTTGATATTAATAGTTTTAATTATCATCAATATGATTGTCAAATTAAAAATCTTAATAAATATGGCTATCCAATTGATTGAAAAAAAGAAAATTATCAAGAATTTACCATTAAAAATGATAATAATCAAAACATTAGTTGTCTAACTGTCATTCAAAAAAAGAAAAGTGATAAATGAGTTATTGGTTTTCATGGTTGAACAGAAAATAAATATTTAGCATTAAGATTAGTCTCATGATTTTATGAAGAAGGATACAATATTTTAACTTTTGATAGTGTTGCTCACGGTAAAACTGATGGCCAATATAGTGACATTGGTCTTACTTGTGCTGAAAATATTAACTGTTTAATTAATTGAATAAAAGATAATTATCAAATTAGCAGTATTGGTTTAATTGGTAATAGTATGGGTGCATCAACAATTAATTATTATTTATTTAATTATAAAGTAACCAATTTAATTAACTGGGCAATTACTGATTGTGGATTCTCTAATCTACTTGTTCAATTTCGTTACGTCATGCAATATCGCTATAAAAAACCTTGATGATTAATTAGTAATAGTTTAACAAAAAGATATCAAAAATTTACAAATACAAATATTTTAGAATATGATTTATTAAAAAAAAGCAAAACAGGTTTTCAAGTTCCTACTTTATTAATTCACGGTAAAAAAGATAATTTTGTCCCATTTTTCATGGCTAATGTCATTCATAATTATCAAGTTAAACTCCATTATAAAAATTATGATTATTTATTTTTGGAAAATATTGGTCATATTGAAACCTTACCAAATGCTTATCAAACTTATATTAATAAAATAAAAAGTTTTATCAATACATACGAAATAAAAAAATAGAGATAGGAAAAAGACATGAAATTAAAAAAGAAGTATTCGTTTTGAGTAATATTAATGATGGCAATTTCTGCCACAGTTGGATCATCAGTACTAATTTCATTTGGACAAGTAGCATTTCAAAGTGGATTTAATCCGATTTTAATGATATGTGCCTGAATTTTAGGTGGTATTTTAATTTTGCCAGAAATGTTATTACTAGCAGAAACTGCTATTTCTTTTCCGGGAAATGGAAGTGCTTATTATTGATTAAAAAAAGCAAATTGAATGGCTTGTTCGTTTTGATTGGGATGGATTTTAGTTTTAATGGTTAGTGCTACTGCCGTTGCTTCTGCTACTTTAGCATTAGGTAATATTATCGGTACTTTAGCTCATATTACTAACCAATGGTTGATAAAATTATTTGGAATTTTAATTTTATTTGCATTAGCTATAGTCCAAATATTTATTAAAAATAGTTCTGGAAAAACACAAATTATTTTTACAATTTTAAAAGGATTACCAATTACTTTTGTTTTATTTATTGCTATGATTTATGGAAATACAGATAGTTTTAATAGTGAAATAGTTCAAAAAGATTTATCAAAAATTTTTCTTGCAACTTATGTTTTATTACCAGCTACAACAATGACACTATTTGCCTATTCAGGAATTGAAGCAATAACTTATGTTACTGAAGAAGTAGAAAATCCAAGAAAAAATGTACTTTGAGTTTTAATTATTGCAACAGGACTAATTATTTTTTTATATTTAATACTATTAATTGCTTTGTTAACTATTAATGAACCACTTTTATGATTAGATGAAAATAAAGGATTTAGTAACGTTTGATATTATGCTATTATCAATAATCCTAATATTCCTCGCGTTTTAGCTTATATTTTTTCAGGACTAGCAATTTTATTATTTGTTGGTTCACTAAATGCATTTCTGCTTTATCAATCACGTTTAATTTTTAAAATGAGTGAAGAAAAAGATTTGTTTAAATTTTTTCAAAAAACAACTAAAAGAACTAATATGCCATGAGCTGCTATGCTACTATTAATATTTGCTACTTTAATTTATATTTTATGAAATCAATTGTATGAAGTAACTAATTACTTTATTATTGCTATTAGTTTTTTAAAATTAATTGTTAATTCAGTCATTATCTTTTTAAGGCGCAAACATCCAGACTATCAAAAGATTTTTAATAATTTTTGATTTTATTTTTTCATTATTATTGGTTATTTAGGAGCAATAATTGCTATTGTTGGATCATTTTTAGCAATGTATTATTATGGTACACAAAATAATAATATGTGAGCATTATGAAATTCACTAATTTTAATTGCTGTTATGTTAGCAGGATATCCTGTTTACTATATTAAAAATTATGTAGTTAAAATTGTTAACAATTTTAAAAATCAAAAAAAAGATAATCAATCATAAAAAAATAATCTTATACCTTATTTACTTTCTTGTGCTAATAAAAAATTTTTAATATGGGCACCATAAAGATAATTAACAATATTCTTATTTTTATTAACAACTCGATGACAAGGAACAATAATTGCTAATGGATTTTTACTTAAAGCCGAACCCACTGCCCTACTTGCTTTTGGATAACCTATTTTTTGCGCTAATTCTTGATAAGTTAAAGTTGTCCCAAATTGAATAGTACAAGTTTTACTCCATACTAATTCTTGAAAAGGAGTTCCTTTTAAAGCTATTGGTAAGTTAAAATCACTTAATTTTTTATCAAAATACATTGCTAGTTGTTTTAAACAATTAACTACCACTATATTACTACTATCCTTAGCAACTTGACGAGTATTAACGAAACTAACTTTTACTACTTGTTCTGCAACTACTATGATTTCAATTAAACCTATTTTAGTAGTTAAATAACCATATTTTTTCATATTTTTTATTACCCCTTTATTTTATTTGCTGAGTTATACTTGTAAGTGCAAGTAAATAAAATTGCAAAAAATTCTCATATAAAAATTTCATAATGCTAAATTTAGTTTAGAAAAAAGTAAGGAGTTTTTATATGAGTTATAAACATCTTGGCATAGATGAAAGGATTTATATTGAGAATCAATTGAAATTTAAATTTAAAATTAGTGAAATAGCTAAAAATCTTAATCGAAGTATTAGTACTATTATTCGAGAAATTAATAGAAATAAAGATAATAATCATTATTTTTCATTAATTGCACAAAATAAAGCTGAAAATCGAAAACAATCACATATTAGTTTTCATAAGTTTAAAAATAAGAATTTAGTAAAATATGTACAACAAAAATTACTATTAGGTTGATCACCTGAACAAATTTATGGCAGAATTAAAAATTTTCATAAAGAGTGAGTTATTAGTTTTAAAACAATTTATACTTGAATTTATTTTGGAATGCTTGATAAAGTTACTAGTAAAAATTTAAGAAGAAAAGGTAAAAAACGAAAATCTAAAGAAAATCGTGGCAAGTTTAATGGTAAATCAATTAAAGAACGAGATATAAATGTTAATGATCGTATAACACTTGGTCATTGAGAAGGAGATACTATAGTATCATCACGAGGTAAAAGCAAATCATGTTTAATAACTTTAGTTGAAAGAGTATCACGATTTACTTTAGCAATATTAGTTAAAAACAGAACTACTAAAGTTATTAATAAAAATGTTAGTTATTATTTATCAATTCTTCCTAAAAACATTGTTAAAACTATTACTTTTGATCGTGGCAAAGAATTTTCAAATTGACAACAACTTGAAAAAAATTTAGATATAAAAATTTATTTTGCCAATCCATATTCACCTTGACAAAGAGGTACTAATGAAAATACTAATGGTTTAATTAGAGAAAAATTTCCTAAAAAATTTATTTTTTCAAAAACTAATAAAAATGAAGTTCATAAATTTATATTGTCTTTAAACCAAAGACCAAGAAAAATACTAAATTATCTTTCACCAATCGAATATTTGGATAGAAAAATAATTTAGTTGCACTTACCTTTACAATTTAGCATTTAAACTATTACTTTCTTTTACAAGTTTTTGTAATATTTTATTATCAAAATTTTGTTTTAACAAATCTGAATTTTCAATAATCTTTTCAATAGATCAATCTCATCACTTTATATTTTGTAATTTTTGAACTATTTTTTTAGAAAAACGATATTTTATAATTTTAGCAGGATTACCACCAACAATAGCATAAGGAGGCACATTTTTTGTAACTACACTTTTAGCTGCAATTACTGTCCCATTACCAATAGTTACCCCTCTTAAGATTGTCACATCATGACCAATTCAAACATCATTTTCTATCACTGTTGGTGATTTAATCGGAAATTTATCTAATTTATCTTTTTCTGTAACTTCTGATAAATTTAATGATTTATAAAATAATGGTAAAGGAAATGTTGAAACTGCACAATAATTATGATTGCCACCATTCATTATAAATAAAACACCTTGTGCAATTGAACAAAATTTACCAATAATTAATTCATCATTTATCATATTTGGAAAATGATAAATTATATTTTTATTTTCAAAATCAATAGCTGCTTGCTCACCATTAAAATCATGATAATAAGTATAATCACCAATAAAAATTTTAGGTTTAGTAATATAATTTTTTATTAAAAATATTGTTGGTATATGAGGATTAATTTTAGTATTTGGACTTATCAAAATACCTTTTTGTGCTTTATCGGTCAACTTATTTTACTCCTTTATTTTTCACTTTCAATACTCAAAATTAAATCACGAAGTGAAGCTGCCTTTTCAAAATTTAAATCTTTAGCTGCTTGTAACATTTCAACTCTTAAATCAGCAATTATCTTTGTTTTAGCAGCTATTTTTGTTTTACCTTTACTTGAATTTAAAATTTTTAAATCAACATCTAATTCTCTAGTACTTACGATTTCACTCAACGGTTTTTTAACAGTAACTGGTACTATATTATGTTTTTTATTATAAGCAAGTTGAATTTCTCTTCTTCTTTGCGTTTCTTCAATTGCTTGTGTCATTGCCTCTGTCTTAATATCTCCATATAGTATAACATGACCATTAACATTTCGTGCTGCGCGACCAATAGTTTGGATTAATGATTTAGTATTACGTAAAAAACCAGATTTATCAGCATCCAAAATACAGATTAATGATACTTCTGGTACGTCTAATCCTTCACGTAATAAATTAATACCAACAATAACATCAAAAACACCTTTTCTTAAATCTAACAAAACTTTAGTACGTTCTAATGTTTTTAATTCATTATGAATATAAGCAACTTTAATTTTTTGTTCTTGTAAAAAATTTGATAATTCTTCTGCCATTCTAATTGTTAAAGTAGTAATAAATACTCTTTCATTATTTTTTGTTCGTAATTTTATTTGATTAATAATATCTTCCATTTGATTTTTAGTTGGTTTAATTTCAATTGTTGGATCTAATAAACCTGTGGGACGAATAATTTGTTGAACTGGTACATTAAAAGGCTCAACTTCATTTTTAATTAATGCTAATTCATAATCAGCAGGAGTTGCTGAAGTATAAATAACTTGCTTTAACTTATTAGAAAATTCATTAAAATTTAAAGGACGATTATCCAAAGCACTAGGTAAACGAAAGCCATATTTTACTAATGTTTCTTTTCTGCTACGATCAGTATTATACATTCCTCTAATTTGCGGTAATGTCATATGAGATTCATCAATAATTGTTAAAAAATCATCTGGAAAAAAATCAATTAAAGTATATGGTGCTGAACCCACTTCTCTATTTTCTAAATGACGAGAATAATTTTCAATACCACTACAAATACCAAATTCTTTTAAGGATTCTAGATCATGTTCTGTTCTTTGTTCTAATCTTTGCGCTTCTACTAACATATTATTTTTTCTTAGTTGTGCTAATGTTATTTTTAACTCTTCAGTAATTTTAATAATTGCCTGATCAACACGATTTTTACTAGTAATATAATTTTGCGCAGGAAAAATTGTAATAAAGGAAAAACGCTCTAAAACATTAGCGCCTAATGTATCAATACGTGCTATTTCTTCAATTTCATCACCAAATAAACTAATTCTTAAATAAAATTGATCATTTCAAGATGGAGCTAACTTTATTAAATCACCTTTTGCACTAAAACTACCCGGTTCTAATGTAATATCATTACGTACATATCCATTTTTAATTAGTCTTAATAATAAATCTTTTCTATTAATTTTTTGTCCTTTTCTCAATTCAAAAAAGTTATCTTTATATGCTGTTGGTTCTTGTTCACCATAAATTGCTGCTACCGATGCCACAACAATAACATCTTTACTAATAGATAAACCATTTAAAGCACTTAATCTTAACATTTCAATTTCTTGATTTTGTTTAGAATTTTTATCAATATAAGTATCGGTTTTTGGTAAATATGCCTCAGGTTGATAAAAATCAAAATATGAGACAAAATATTCAACGCGATTTTCAGGAAAAAAAGTTTTCAATTCTCCATATAATTGCATAGCTAATGTTTTATTATGTACTAAAATTAAAGTTGGTTTTTGCACTTGCGCAATAACATTGGCCATTGTAAAAGTTTTACCCGTACCAGTGGCTCCCAATAATACTTGGTATTTAATATTATTTTTAATAGCTACTACTAATTTTCTAATTGCTTCGGGTTGATCACCTGTTGGTTTATAAGGTGCTTTTAATTTAAACATAACTTTATATTCCTTTAAAACTTCTATATACAATACCATATTATTTTAAATAAAATAATAATAAAACTTTTATATAATTAAAATTATTATAAAACAATATAAATACTATACTTATTTTTTAATTTTTATAAGTATAAAAAATTATAATAAATTTCTTAAAAAATTTAAAGTTTAGTATCAAATAAATCCAATGTTTAAAATTGAGTTATTATCTTTTATATTTTATTTTACTTAAAATATAGTAAAATTTTAGCCAGATAATTAAAATAATTTTTATATAAAGTAAAGAAACTAAATAAGGGGGGATGATTATGAAAACACTATTAACAACAGTAAGTCTTTTAACATTTGCAACAACCACAGGAAACTTAAATTCTATTTTAAGCACCGAAATTAAAACTACAAATATTTTAAATAATGAACCAATAAAATATGATGGTGAAAATAAAATTTCTATTGTCTGAAAAGAAAATTGAAAAAGTCCTGCAACATTAGTGTATATAAAAAGTAGTACTTTAGATAGTTGATTTAAACTTTTTTCTTTAAATGACCTTGAAAAATTAAGAGAAAAAATATAATATGATACCATAAAATTTCCTTATCAAGGAAATAATTGACCAAAACCTAATATATATAAATTATCAAAAATATTAATGAATGTTCTTAATTATTTAACTAGTGTACGTGGATACAATACATACGGAGTTGAACTATGTTACTATTTTGGAAATTTGTTTAATAAAAAACCACAATTTTCACCAAATACTCACGATAAAAATATAATAGAAAAATATTATAAATTTTTATGACATGATACTTTAAAAATTGCAATAAGTCGATATGAATGACAAAAAATTTTAAATACTAATAAAAATAAAACTGAAATTTTTAATATTATTTCTAGATTTCCCGAATGAGATGCAAGTGGTTGAAAAGGTTATATTTCAAACGAAGATTTATATACTTTATCTGAAAAAATTATTGAGAATTTTAATCAATTAAAAACTAAATTCGAAAATAGTAATACAGGATGAAAAGTAGTCACTAACACTACTGGCTCATGAACAGAACTTGAACAAGAATAAAATATACTCACAAAAAAATAATGAAAAGAAAGAGAGAAAAAATATAATGTTTAAAAAATTTAAAGAAATTTTCAAAAAGAAAAAATGACATTGTGATTATTGTAAAGAAAATTATCCTCTACTTTGTCCAATCAAAGGATTAGAAAAAGATGGAGAAGATTTTGAAAAAAAACCAAAAGATTAATTTTATACTTTAAATAAAAATAGGCATTTGCCTATTTTTATTTTTTTCTGTTTATAAATTGATATAAATTAATAAATTCTTTACTAATTTCAATCATCATTTGTGTTGTTAACAAATGATCTTCAGAATGCATAAACAATACTGAAAAAGGTAATTGATAACCTTTACCTTCTTCAACAATGACGCTCATATGTGATTGCAAAGCTTTAGTAATATTATCATTTGCTTCATCAATCATTTTTAATGCTGTTTCAAATTGTGCTTCCTTAGCGAGAGTAATTGCTTCTATTGCTAAAAATTTTGCTTTTCCAGCAGAAGAAATTATTTCAAGTGAAATTTTTTCAAAATCAATATTACTACTTTTCTCTTTTTCTTTAATGCTCATAGTATTATTTTTTAATTTCTAATAAACTCATTGCTAATTCTAACGTTTCTTTACCTTGAACCATCGCATAAACTGCTGCTGGAATAACATTAAGAGCAGCATTTCCAATAATATTAGTAAAATCATTTTTCATATAACTTACTTGTGGTCCTAATAAAACAACATCCCATTTTTCACCTTTAGCAAAAGATGCTTTTGCTTCAGTAGCACCTAATGCTTTCACTTCATAATCTAAATTTAACTCTTTAATATACTCTTTCATATTTGCTTCTAGTCTTAAAGTGCTCATACCAGCTGAACACGTAAGTAATATCTTTATCATCTATTTTCCTCCTAATAAACAAAAATCAAATATACATAACTAAGAATATTATACATTGATATTTTTAAATTTGAATTTTAATGGTTTTAAAAAAATATAACTTTTAACTAAAGATTAAAAATATATTACTAATATATATTGTAACTTTGATAACTATTGTGTAAAATTCATAATACTATCTAAAAATAAAGGCACTGATTATCTGAAAGGCAAAAAGAAAAAAAACATAACTACATGAGGATTTATTATGTCAGTACTAGGTGCTGCTGTAGGATTAGGAAGTATTTGGGGATTTCCAAATCAAATGAATAAACATGGTGGTATCTTTTTAATTCCATTCTTTATTGCACTAATTGTCTGTGCTTTACCAATTTTATTAATTGAAATCAATTTAGGTAATAAATATCGTAAAAATCATGTTGAAATTTTTAAAGATTTAGCAAAAACTCCCGGGACTTTCTTTGGATTTTTACAAACTGCAGTTGTTTGAATAATGGGTGTATTTTATAGTGTTCTTGTCGCTTGATCATTATTGGCAATAGTTATGTCTTTTCTTCCTGGTTTAAATCAACAAGGATTTTTCTTAAATAAATTAATTGGTCAAACTTCCAACGATGTACCACAAAGTTTTAGTCAATTGGGTAATATTAGTATTTGAGTTTTAATTAGTTTAATTATGGTTTGAATTATTACTGGTGTTATTTTGTTGGGTGGCGTTGTTAAAGGGATTGATTTAGCAAATAAAATTTTTATTCCTAGTCTATTTATCATGATTTTAATGATGATGATTTACGTTTTAACTTTGCTTGGTGCTCTAGATGGTTTAAAAACAATGTTTAGTTTTAATAGTGAAAAAATATTAACTAGTAGCATTTGAACTGATGCTTTTGGACAAGCCTTCTTTATGCTTTCAACTTGTACAGGTGTTATTATTATTTTTTCAAGTCATGCGCCAATTGGTACTAGTAATACTAATAAAGGTTTAATTATTATGGTTGGTACTGTTATTGTTGCTTTATTAACAACATGTACTGTTTTTGGAGGAATTGGTGCAATTGCATATAATCAGCATAAAACTATTGATGAAGTATTTATTTCGGGTCCAACTTTAATTTTTCAAGTTTTTCCACAAGTTTTTGCAATCATTACTGAGCAAACACATCTTCCATTTTTAAGTCACACTTTAGCTTTCCTTTTCTTTTTATCAGTATTTTTTGCTGGTATATCTTCATTAATAGCAATAGCTGAAGCCGTTGTTAATCCTCTAATTAGTTATTATGGTATTAAACGTTATCAAGCATTATTAATAATGATTATTAGTAGTTTTATGCTTGGTTTAATATTCTGCTTTAATAATAGTAGTCCTTTAATTGATGGGCTCGCAATATGAGTTACTGGTATTTGACAAATGATTATTGGTATTTGTGAATTAATTGGTGTTATCCTTATTTGAAAATGTTATGATAGTTTAAAAGAATTTAATAATCAATATTCATGAGTTAAATGAAATAAAGGTTTCAAATATTTATGTTTAATCCTTATTCCAACAATTATTTTAATTAACTTGGTCTTTGCTTTATATCAATTAATTAATAATATAATTAGTAATTCTTTTATATTTCTAACTATTGGCTTGACGCTAGGAGCTATTACTGTTTTATTATTTACTTTAATTTTTACTTTCTGAAATAATATTAAAATCTATTTTATAAAAATTAATAATACACTATTTAAACAAAAAACAAAAACTGAAATTATTAAAGTCGACACTGAATAAAAATTAATATAACTGCTAATTTAAATAGATAATTTTTCATTAAACAGTCATATTAAAATGTCTTATATAATAAAATATGCTATATAAAATCCAAGCACAATAATAATTAAAATGAATTCAATAATAAAATATTTTATTATTTACTCAGTTATAAGATAAGAATACAACAAAGTCATTATTTAATCCAATAATATTATTAATAAAGTTATTTAGGTAACTTTATTTTATTCATTATCAATTTCTTTGTTTTCTATTAAAATAATATTATTAGTAACTTCTTCATTATCAATTTCAATAATATTTTTTTTATCTAATTTATAATATTTATTAATAATACGTTGTATTTGTTTAATCTTATTTTCAGATCTATTAATATATGATTTATTAAGCGTATATTTATTATATCTCAAATCTATTATTGCAGTCTTTACCTCATTTTTCATTTGTTGATATAAATTACCATTTTTAAAAACATAATTTATATCATTTTTATTCAATAAAAAATATTTTATTTCTTTTTCAATTGCATTATTAACTGTATCTACTCTAGAACTACTATCAATTGAAGTAACTACACAAACTATAATAACTCCTATAACAATAACTATTATAGGCAAACCTATAATCATAAACATTAAATCATTATTATTCATTTCAGTATTATACATTTTTTAATTCACTTTCAATCTTTAATTTTTACTTTTCTCTTTTAATTTATTTTTTATTCTTTTTCAAGATTTAAACTATGGATATTGTTTATTATATATAACCATATAATCAATTAAAGTACTAATAATATTTAAAAAATTGTCAATATAATTATCACTACTAAACACATACAAAATAAAATTACTCAAATATCATTTTTTACTCCTTATATTAATAATATTTTAATTTATATATATTGTATATTTTTTAAAAAAATAATTAAAAATTACTAATAGTTCACATCATAATAATATTTATTAAAATGGTTAGTAAGTAGTAACAAACACCCCTATATATGATATTATTTTTATACAATCACTCAACCAATAAATTTAAAATAGAAAAGTTAGGAGTTTAAAATTATGAAAGATTTTAAAAATATTAAAATTAAACAAATTAAAAATAGTAATAATAATAAAATTGGTATCTTATTAGGTACTCTAATTTTATTGTTATTAATAACTTTTAGTTTATTACGACTACTACCAATTGGTAAATTTTTAGACGACTTTATATTTTCTTTTTTATTTGGATGAAGCAAATATTTAATTTATATATTATTATATATATCTTTAATTCCACTTTGTTTTAATTATTATTTTAAATTTAAAGCTTCATTTGTTTGAACAATAATTACTACTATTATATGCTGCGTTTGAACAATTGAAACTATTACTATTATTAGTCGTTATGATAATATTTGATTTAACAATAAATTTCATATTAATTTAATTAATGATTATTATCAATCTTGATGAAATTCAACTATTTTTAATAACTATCACGGATTTTTCAAATCACCTATTTCCTTTAATAATTGAACTATTGATAGTTTCTTTCCTTCTTATCTTGTTGGTGGATTAATTGGTAATACCATACTAGAATTTTTAGGTTACACAACTTTTTTTGTTAATTTTATATTAAATATATTAATGATTATTATTTGTTTTAGTTGATTATTTTTTAACCGTCCCTTAATTTTATTTATCACTATTTCAAATCATATCAAAGAAACAATTTTAGATTTTAAAGTTAAGCGAAAAGATCAAAAAATTAATAAATTAGAAAAAGCAAAAGAAAAACAAAAAAAACTTACTTTGACACAAAATAATACTATCAAAATCAATAATCTAAAAAAAGAACTAAAAATAAATAAACAACAAGCAAAAAACAATAATAAGCAATCTAAATTAGAAACTAAACAATTTACAAAAGAAAATTTAGCAAACAATAAAGTAAAAAACGAAAAAATAAACTTTGATATAGAAACCAATAAGGAATTATTACAAGAAAATAACAAAATTAATAATCAAAAATTAGAAAATAATGAAACAAAAATTAAAGAGCAAAACAAAATTATTAATCAAAATGAAAAACAAAATAACAATCAAGAAAAAACAAAATTTTTTCTTCCTGAACAAACTATAATTAATCAAAAATATATTTTACCAACATTAAAATTAACTAAAAATCAGATAATCTAATAAAAAAGCAAGAAGAAAATGAAAAATATGCTTTAGAAAATAAAGAAAAAATTAATCAGTTATTTAAAGAATTTTCTGTTCAAGGAAAAGTAAATGATTTTACTATTGGTACAACAGTAACAAAATACGAGGTTTCAATCACTTCAGGAATGAAAATTAACAAAATTACTAACTTAGAAGAAGAACTAAAACTAGTTTTAGCAAATAATAATATTAGAATCGAAGCACCAATAGCTGGTAAATCAATGATTGGAATTGAAGTTAGTAATAAAAATATTGTTCCAATTAATATGCAAGAACAATTTGAAAATATAAGCGAAAAATATAAAAATAAAAAATTATTAATTAGTATTGGTAGAAATACTACTGGTGATTACATCTTTCATTCATTAAAAGAAATGCCCCACTTATTAATTGCTGGTAGTACTGGTTCAGGAAAATCCGTTTTTATTAATGATTTACTAATTTTTTTGCTCTTACAATACAAACCTCATGAAATAAAACTAATATTAATCGATCCTAAATGAGTAGAATTAGCAATTTATAATGATATCCCACATTTAATTATTCCAGTAATTAAAGAAGCAAACAAAACACCAGCAGCATTACAAGTAGTAATTTTAGAAATGATGCGTCGATACCAACTATTTGCAAAAAATGGAAATCGTGATATTGAAAGTTATAATAAAAAAATAAGTCAAGAAATTGATAAATTACCTTATTATATTATTGTTATTGATGAATTAGCAGATTTAATGGTACAAGCAAGCAAGCAAATTGAAAAAGGAATCATGCGAATTACACAAATGGGTCGAGCGGCAGGAATTCATTTAGTAATAGCAACACAAAGACCATCAGTAGATGTAATTACTGGCGTAATTAAAAATAATATTCCAGCAAGAATTGCTTTTAAAGTTGCATCTTGAATTGATTCAAAAACAATCCTTGATACTGCTGGAGCAGAAAAATTATTAGGTAAAGGCGATATGTTATTTTTAGCTCCAGGACAAAATAATATCAATCGCTTACAAGCACCATGAATTAGTGATGAAGATGTTTCGAAATTAATAAAGTTTATTAAAGAACAATCTTCGGTTAAATATGATAATAATTTTATTGAAAAAATAAAAGAAATTAAAGATTCAAAAAAATAAAATAAGTTTTCTGTTAATTAACAGAAAACTTATTTTCATATTCCAAATGTAAAATAATTATTTTATTATTGAGGTAATTTTATATCTTCATAAATGGGAAATTTATTTAAAAGTATATCAACTTTTTTTCTTAATTCATGTAAACCATCATCATTAATACCCTTAGATAATTTTCAAGCACTAATAATAATCTTTCCTAATTCAATAAACTGCTCTTCTTTAAAACCTCTCGTTGTCATTGCTGGACTACCAAAACGAACACCACTAGTAATAACAGCTGGTAAAGGATCAAAGGGAACACCATTCTTATTAGCAACAATATTAATCTTTTCTAAAATATCAACAGCTTCTTTACCATTTAAACCATTAATATTAGTAACATTAACAGTTAATAAATGATTATCAGTTCCACCCGCCACTACATGAAATTTTGCATCAAGAAAAGTTTTTGCTAATGCTTGCGCATTTTTAATTACTTGCATTTGATAAGTTTTAAATTCTGGTGTTAATGCTTCATAAAAAGCTTGTGCTTTTGCTGCAATAATATGTTCCAATGGTCCACCTTGATTACCAGGAAATACCGCACTATCAATTTTCTTTTTTAATTCTTCAGTGCAAAGAATAGCACCACCACGTGGTCCTCTTAATGTTTTATGAGTTGTTGTTGTTGTAATATCAGCATAACAAATAGGATTTTGATGTAATCCAGCAGCAATTAATCCAGCAATATGCGCCATATCAACCATTAAATATGCTCCAACAGTATCAGCAATTTTACGAAACTTTGATCAATCAATAAGTCTTGAATAAGCACTAGCTCCTGCTACAATAATTTTTGGTTTACATTCTTTAGCAATTTTTAAAATTTCATCATAATCTAAATATTCATCCTTTTTACTTACACCATAATTAACACCGTGATAAATTTTACCAGAAAAATTAATTTTATAACCATGAGTTAAATGACCACCGGCATCAAGTTCCATACCAAGAATAGTATCACCTGGACGTAATATAGCAGCATATGCTTCAGCATTAGCTTGACTACCAGAATGAGGTTGTACATTAGCATGAAAATTACCTTTTTTACATTGACCTGGTTTATGACTACAATTAAATAATTGTTTAAAACGCTCTATTGCCAAATTTTCAATTTTATCAACATTTTCGCAACCATTATAATATCTTCTGCCCGGATAACCTTCTGCATACTTATTAGTTAATATTGTTCCAGCGAGTGTAAGTACAGCTGGTGATACATAGTTTTCTGAAGCTATTAATTCAATATGATTTTGTTGACGTTGTCATTCATCTTTCACAATTTTTTTTAATTCTGGGTCAAGACCTTTATTAAAAGATTTATCCATTTTTAAACATCCTCTCTTTAATAATTTAATAGTAAAATTATTTTAGTTTTGCAACTCTTAATTGATGTCTTTTTTCATCACTTGTTTTAGTATTTAAAAATAATTTCACAAGTTCTACTGCTTTATAATCAGAAATAATTCTAGCACCTACTGCTAAAACATTAGCGTCATTATGAAGTCTTGCCAATCTTACTGTTTCTTCCTCATAGCAAAGAGCACAACGAACACCATTAATACGATTGGTAGCAATACTAATACCAATACCAGTACCACAAATTACAATACCAAAATCTGCTTTTTTACTAACAATAGCATTTGCAACATTAAAACCAAAATTAGGATAATCAACAGGTTCACTGCTATTTGTTCCTAAATCTAAAATTTGATAGCCTTCTGTATGTAAAAATTTAATAATTGGTTGTTTAAATTCATAAGCGGTATGATCATTACCAATAGCAATTACTAAACCATTAGTTTTCAACTTTATCACTTCCTTAGTTTAAATATTAGTTTTATTATACCTATTAATTTTAAAATTAATATATTTTCTTTTTAAAATAATTTTTATTACAAAAAAAATATTTTTTTCCTATAATAATCAATTTTAATCATTATTGCTATTAATAAATATGTTAAAATACTGCTAAAAGAAAGGTGAGATTCTTATTATGAAAATTAAAAAAATGATCGGAAATAAGTATGCATTAATTATTGAAAAAGATGAAATGATTATTAAAACTTTAGAGCAATTTGCTATTAAAGAAAACATAGGAATGGCACAATTCCAAATGATTGGTGCTATTACTAATGTCACTTTAGGCTACATTCCTAAAAAAAGTACTGATTATGTAAAAAAAACTTTTCTTGAACAATATGAATTGTTATCAACAATTGGAACAATCATTTGAGATGAAAAAGATAGAAATAAACCAATTATTCATTGTCATACTACTTTTGGTGATGATAATTTTAACGTAATTGGTGGTCATATGTTAGACGCGAAAGTTGCTATTAAGGCCGAAATAATAATTGATATTTTAAGTAATGAAAAAATATCACAAGTTATTGATAATAAAAGTAATTTTCATATTTGAAATTTATCTTAATTTAAGGAAAATTATTTAAAAATGGTCATATTAGTAATAATATGACAATTTTTTTAAGATTTTCCTAATGAACCAAATTCTGTTAATAATTCTTTAGCTTTAAGTTTAATTGCTTCCATTCCTGGCTTAAAAATTTTTCTAGGATCAAACCCTTTATCTTCATTAAGTTTTCCTTCCGTAACATATTTTTCAATAGCTGCGGCGAATACTTCTTGTAATTCAGTATTAACATTAATTTTACTAATTCCTAAATTAATAGCTTTTTTAACCTGATCTTTTGGAATTCCAGAACCACCATGTAATACCATTGGCTTATTTGAAACTACTGATAAATTTTTTAACACATCAAAATTTAAACCATCTCAATTTTTAGGATACTTTCCATGAATATTATTTATTCCGGCTGCTAAAAAGTCAATTCCTAAAGCTGCTAATGATTTACAATCTTCCTCACTAGCAATCTCACCACTACCAATAACTCCATCTTCTTCACCACCAATAGTACCTGCTTCTGCTTCAACAGATGCATTTTTTTTCTTAGCATAAGTAACTACTTCTTTGGTACCTTTTATATTTTCATTAAAATCTAAATGAGAACCATCAAACATAACTGAACTAAAACCAGCATCTAATGCTTTCTTACAAGAATCTACTGATTGACCATGATCTAAATGTAATGCCACTGGAATAGTAATATTTAAATCATTCAATAACGCTAAAGTCATACTAACAACTGTGTTAAATCCACCCATGTATTTAATAGCACCTTCTGAAACACCTAAAATAACAGATGATTTAGTTTCTTGTGCAACTTCAAGAATAGATCTTGTTCATTCTAAATTATTAATATTAAAGTGAGCAATGGCATATTTATCTGCTTTTGCTTTATCAATCATATTTTTTGCACTAACAAATTTATTCATTTCTTTTCCTTCTTTCTTAAAATATTATAACCTTATATTATATATTTTCATAAAAAATCTAGTTGCATATATATTTTGAGAATATACAATTCATAAAAATTATAACAATTTTAAAATTAAATTTTCTTACTTAATCATTATTTTTTAATAATACTTTTAATTAATCCTAAAAATAAAGGATTTGGTTTATTAATTCTTGATGTGAATTCAGGATGAAACTGACTTGCAATAAAGAATGGATGTACTTCTTTTGGTAACTCAATCACTTCTACCAAATCTTCTTTATTATATATACCACTAAAAATTAATCCATTTTTTGCAAGTAATGTTTTATAACTATTATTAAATTCATAACGATGACGATGACGTTCAATAATAATAGTTTGTTTATAAAGAGATTTTGCTAATGAATCATTAATTAAAGTGGTTGGATAATTACCCAATCTTAAAGTTCCCCCAATTTGATCATTTTTATTTTTACCACGTAATAAATCAAAAATAGGATTTTTAGTTTTTTCATTAAATTCAGTAGAATTAGCATCTTGTAAATTACATACATTACGAGCATATTCAATACAAGCTAACTGCATACCTAAACATAATCCCAAGAAAGGAACTTTATTAACTCGAGTATAATTAATTGCATTGATTTTGCCTTCAACACCACGATTACCAAAGCCACCAGGAACAATTATTGCTTGGAAAGGGGAAAGCATAGAATTAATGTTTTTACTATCTAAACTTTCGGCGTTAATAATTTTATAATTAACTTTAGTATTAAGACTATAACCTGCAATTTTCAATGATTCAATTACTGATAAGTAAGCATCACTTAAATTCGAATACTTTGCCACAATACCAACAGTAACTTCTTGATTAATATTATCTAACTTTTTAACAATTACATGTCATTCTGACATATCTGGTTTAGTTTTATTTAACTTTAATAATTCTGAAACTACTTCATCAATTTTTTGTTGTTCTAAAGATAATGGCACTTTATAAATATTATCACAATCAGGAATTGCTAAAACATGACTGCGTTTAATATTACAAAATAAAGATAATTTATCAAAAATATGATCAGGTGGCATAGTTTCACTACGACAAACCAAAATATCAGGTTGAATACCTAATGATAATATTTCTTTTACTGAATGTTGACTGGGTTTCGTTTTAAATTCACCAACCGAATATAAATAAGGAATTAATGTAGTGTGAATAACAATAACATTTTCATGACCTTTTTCGTTTTTAACTTGTCTAATGGCTTCAATAAAAGCTAATGATTCAATATCACCAACTGTTCCACCAATTTCGGTAATAATAACATCAGCCTTACTATTAATTGCGGAATTAAAAATATGTTTTTTAATTTCATCAGTAACATGAGGTACAACTTGTACAGTTTTCCCTTCATAAAAACCATCACGTTCCTTTTTTAAAACAGTTTGGTATACTTTTCCGGCAGTAATATTGGAATCTCTAGTCAGATTTTCATCAATAAAACGTTCATAATGACCTAAATCTAAATCAGTTTCAGCACCATCACTAGTTACATATACTTCACCGTGTTGATAAGGACTCATAGTACCTGGGTCAACATTAATATAAGGGTCAAATTTTTGCATAAAAATCTTAATATTTTTTTGCTTTAATATACACCCAAGCGATGCTGCTGTAATTCCTTTACCTAAAGATGATACAACACCACCAGTAATAAATATATACTTTGAATTCATTAGTTTTCTCCTAAATATTAATTAATAATATCATTATTATTCATCATCATAACTATCTTCTAATGGTTTAATACTAATGGTATCTAAATCATCATCTTCATCTTCTACGTCTTCACTTAAATCTATAGTTTCATCATTATCTGTAACTGTTTCAGTACTATCAATTTCGTCTTTTGTATTACTTGGAATTTCTACTCTTGTCATATGTTCTTTAATTTCCTCTAATGAGACTTCATTACGTGGATATCAAAGTTTATCATTTTTTAAGAAAAAATTGGTATTTAAAATAATTCCAGTATAAAGTTCACCAGCAATTTTTTCTTCATCTTCTTTAGAAATATTACATTGTTTTTTAACATGTGTTCAAATTTCATTAAAACTGCTTTTTTTCTTTTTGCATAAAAAACTATATGCTACTTCTACTAATGTTTGTTTGTTTTGCATTTCTTAATCACCTTCTAAATTGTATATTATAAATAATAAAAAATATATTTTTTACATCTTTTTAGGCGCATCCACACCAATTAAATTTAAAGCATTGGCCATTATTTGTTTTATTGCTAAAACTAATGTTAATCGTTGAATTGTTAATTGTTGATCTTCACTAATAACTTTATGTTTATTATAATAAGAATGAAATAACTTAGCTAATTTCTGAATATAATTTGTAAGTAAATGCGGTTGATGCTGTTTTTCAATTTTTTGCAAAATAATTATATATTCATCTAATGTAATCAATACTTCTTTTTCCTTTTGTTCTGTTAATAAATTAATACTATTTGCAATTTCAAATTTTGGATAATTCTCTATAATTTGATTTATACGTGCATGAACATATTGTGCATAATAAACAGGATTTTCGTTAGATTGTTGTTTAGCAAGTGCTAAATCAATATCAAGATGTGATTCAACTGATCTTGATACTAAAAAATAACGTAAAGCATCCTTTCCAATTAAATCTATCATATGTCTTAAAGTTATTGATGTTCCTGCTCTTTTTGACATTTTTTGTTCTTTGCCATTATCAATAACCTTTACCATTTGCATACATAAAATATCAAGTTTAGTGGCATCATTATTAAGCATATATAATCCTGCTTTAATTCGTGGAATATAGCCATAATGATCTGCTCCTCAAATATTAATTAACACATCACTACGTTGAAATTTAATATGATGATAAGCTAAGTCAGGAAGCATATATGTATAAGTTTTGTCTTTCTTAACAATTACACGATCTTTATCATCTTCAAATAAAGTAGTTTTTAAAAAAATAGCACCATCAAGTTGATAAGTATTGCCTTGCATTTCAAATTGTTTGATTAAATTAGAAATAATATTTTCTTTATATAAAAATGATTCAGAAAATCAAATATTAATTTTAACTTTAAATTTTTTTAAATCTTTTTTAATTTCTGAAAGCATATAATTAATACCAAATTCTTTAAAAATTAAAGAAGAGGTTTCATCAAAAGGTTTATTTGCAAATTTATTACCATTTAATTTCAAAAATGATTGTGCAGCAGTTAAAATTTCAGAACCACGATAACTTTCTTTTGGTAATTCAACAGCATTACCACAAAGATTTTGATAATTTATGAAAATTGAATTGGCCAAAACATTAATTTGATTACCAGCATCATTAATATAGTATTCTCTAACTATATTATATCCTCTATGTTCTAATATATTAGCTAAACTATCACCAATAGCCGCATTTCTTGCATGTCCTAAATGTAAAAGTCCGGTTGGATTGGCACTAATAAATTCAATATTATAAGTAATATTTTTTTTATTAGATTGACCATATAATGATTTCTCATTAATAATTTTCATTAATAACAAACTAAATACTTCAACATTAATATTAATATTAATAAAACCAGGAGTAATATAATCAATTTTTTTAATTAATGGGTGTTTCTGATGAATATTTTTAACTATAATTTCAGCAATGTCTAATGGTTTTTGTTTATATTTTTTTGCTAATATCATTGCTATTGATGTAGAATAATCACCTAAGTCATTATTTTTATTAATTTCAATAACAACTTGATTCAATTCTATTTCATAATTTGCAAATGCTACTGCATCAAGAATAATAGTAGTGAGTTCATTAATAACATAACTGTCCACAGTTCAGACCCCTTTCAATATCTAAAATATTATACTCATAAATTTAATTTATATCATATAAAAAAATAAAAATAAATACTTTTTTATAAAAGTTGCTCAATTGTATCATTAACATACTGTATAAATCCAATTCTGATTAAAAATTCCAAAATAGCAACATCATTGTAATTTAAATCAATTAATTCTTGATAGTTACCAAAAATTTGATTATCCAGTACATTTCTTAATTTATCATTAATTTTTTTTGGATCATCTTCGATCTTAATTCCTGAAACTTTAACTAATTCTAAATCAATTTTTTTTTGCATTTTAACTTTAGTATTATCATCTTTATATAATTCTATTAATTTTAAATATAATTCTTGTAATAAACTTAAAGCCTTGACAAAATTACTTAGTAATTCTTGTTCATTAATTATATACGAATTTAAATTATGAAAATAATTATGATTTATCTCAGCTTCATATCTTGCTGCTTGACCACCAGGATTAATTTGTTCAAAATAACGCAAACGTTCTCTTAAATTTAATAATATTTTACTCATTTCCTCACTTTCAACTCTTGTAGTACTAATTAATTTAAGCAATCTTATTAAATTATGAAAATTAAATTTTTTCTTACTAGCTGAAGGTTCAACTTGAATATATTTTCTTAAACAATGCTTTAGTTTTAATTCTAACGATTGATATACTGAAAAAAGAGTAATATGAAAATTATCATATCCAATCCCTTTTTTAATATTTAAAATAGCGTTAACTGCATACATATTAGCGCGATCATTATCATTACCCAAAACATTAGTTAAATGCAACGTTCTTGGAAACTTATTAATCATTGTAAGTAATGTTTCTTTAAATTTAATTTTTAACGTATTATCTTTAAATTTAATTTGATTTATTTTAACTGATTTTAAATCATTATATTCATTACCTATTATAAGGTAGGCAAAAATAGAAAAATAAACTATTACTTTTTCTTTAAAATTTATTCAAGTAAAATTTAAAGTTTTAATAGCATTTTCAATTTTTTCTTTATTAATTAATACGCCCAATATCACTATTACTTCTTGCGTTGCTAAGTGATACTCATGTGAATTTAAGTAAAAATCTCCTGGCGTTAAATCTAAAATATTTGGATACTCAAAAACTTTATTAATTGATTTTAAAATTTTCATAATTACCTCATTTTATAACAGTTTTAAATTTCTATTTCTTTTTTAAAAAATAAATTGTATTTGGTGCTTTAATTGGATCTTGCAAAATTTGTGAGATTTTTTCTAAAGTAATATACTCTTCGTTTTTTGTTTTAATAATAATTGGATCTTTTTTAAAATAATAAAGTACATTTTTTAAATCTTGTTTAACCCCAATAACATTAGTGTTATTTTGACTTGTTAATAACAACAATTCATTTTCTCAGTTAAAACAAAATAAAATTACTTTTGATATTTTTACTAACTCATTATCGTTTTCAAAATTAATAATATCTTGCATTAACTTAATTAAAGTAGCATCTGTTCAATTTAAATATGTTTGTATTTCAACGCTTTTTCCCTCAAAAATAGCAATAAAATCATGAATATTGACTTTAAATGAATAAGTTTTATCAAAATATAATTCAGTTATTCTTGAAAATAATTTTTGTAAATTAAGATCAAAAAGAATTCCACTTTTATGATAATAAACTTGAGAATACATATGGAACCTTGTGATTAAATAATTTTCAATAGCAGAAATTGCCTTGTATGAAAAAACTAAACCCTCTTTAATATCAATTATCATATTTGTAATAATTCAATCAATATCAATACTTCCATAACCAACTCCTGTAAAATATCCATCACGCATTAAATAATCAATACGATCACAATCTAATTGCGATGATACCAATTGAATTTGATATTTAGGATAATTTTTATAATCCTTCTTAAGGATACCAATAATAGCATTAATATTAATATTAAATTGTTTTAAAATCATGTTAATTTCAGTACTATTATCATTAATAATAGCACAAGTATAATCTTCATGAGTAAAATTTTCTTTTTTATTAACATTAAGGTTTATGATTTTTTCAAAAGTGTGTGAAAAAGGACCATGTCCTAAATCATGTAATAAACCAGCAATTTTAATGTTTATTTTTTCCTCTTTAGTTAATAAAGAAGAACCTTCAACTTCACTAAG
This sequence comes from Spiroplasma endosymbiont of Lasioglossum villosulum, assembly GCF_964020195.1. NCBI lineage: Bacteria > Bacillati > Mycoplasmatota > Mollicutes > Entomoplasmatales > Spiroplasmataceae > Spiroplasma > Spiroplasma endosymbiont of Lasioglossum villosulum. Next base: position 190,516 of record NZ_OZ026539.1, on the reverse strand, counting down.
AACACGATTTAATATATGATAAACACCGATACTATGAACATATCTAGTATAAGTTGCATTAGGAAAAGCAATTTGGACACCACCAAGTTGATTAATTCATCTTAATCTTTGAAATTCTTTACAAGATATTAACACCTGAATAACGGGTTCGCTGATATTAATATTTTTGTGTATAGCGTCACGAATAAAAGTTACTTTATAATTATTGCTTGACATAAATTTTAACCTCTCATTAATATCTTATAAATTTTAGGTATTATTAATTTTTTATTTTAATAGTAACATAATATAAAATTTTTCTTCTATTTTAATAATTATTTTGAGTGAAAAGAACAATTTTATAATTTTTATTTATAACAAAAGTAAATATTATATTTTCTATATAAGTAATAATAATTATTTTTCTTTAATATTTAAAATTTAATTTCACATTATTAATAATGGTAGCATAACCTAATAGTTTAATGGTGCTAACTAAATCAGGTCCATGCATTTGTCCTGTCGTAATAATTCTAATTGGCATAAATAATAATTTGCCGTTAACATTAGTTTCTTTTTTAACTTCATTAATAATGTTTTTAATATTATCACTAGTTCAATTTTTACAATCAATAATCTTTTTAATAAATGTTGTACAAACTAAGTTACATTCATTATCATTCAAAAAAGTCTTTACTTCTATATTTACCTTAAAATTATTTTTAAAAAATAAACTTACCAATTCATTAATTTGACTACCATATTCTAACTGTGATTGATAAATTAATAATACTTCTTTTCATCATTCAATAGTTTTGCTATTTCAATTATATTTTTCTTTAATAAAAGGTGTTACTAAAGCTAAGTATTGTTCAACATTTAATCTTTTAATATAATAATTATTCATTCACACTAATTTTTCTGGATCAAACATGCTTGGTGCTTTACTTAAATATTTTGGGGTAAATAATTTAATTAATTGTTCTTTAGTATAAATTTCTTTTTCTTCATGCGAACTTCATCCTAATAAAGCAATAAAATTAAAAATTGCTTCTGGTAAATATCCTTCTTTACGATATTGATGAATAAATTGGATAATGCTACCATCACGTTTTGATAATTTTTTACGTTTATTATTAACAATTAATGTTAAGTGGGCAAAAATTGGCATTTTCCAATTAAAATACTCATAAATAACTAATTGTTTTGGTGTATTTGACAAATGTTCTTCACCACGAAAAACATGACTTATTTCCATTAAATGATCATCAATAACAACAGCGAAATTATAAGTGGCCACTCCATTTGATTTAATAATAATGTAATCTCCTAAGTCTACTGAATTAAATTCAACATTACCACGAACTAAATCTTTAATTTTATAACTTTTATTAGTGGTAATTTTAACTCTAATAGCATATGAAATTTTATTTTGTAAATTTTCTTCAATTACAGACTGCTCTAATTTTGAACATGTTCCATCATACTGGAAAGCTAAAATATTTTTATCTGCTTGTTTCTTACGCATTTCTTCTAGATATTGAGGTGTACAAAAACAATAATATGCTTTTTTTTCTTTTATTAGTATTAATGCATGTTGAATATATATATTTAAACGTTCAGTTTGTTTATAAGGACCATATTTACCTGGTAAATCAATAGTTTCATCAGGAATTATTCCCATTCAACGTAAATTATCTAATTGTGAACTAATTCCATCTTCAATATTGCGTTCTAAATCAGTATCTTCAATTCTAACTATAAAATCTCCTTTGTTATTTTTTGCAAATAAATAATTAAATAATGCTGTTCTAGCACCACCAATATGTAAATACCCAGTAGGACTAGGTGCATATCGTACACGAATTTTCATATTTTCACCATCTTTATTAAATTTAAGATTTTTTAATCTTACTAACTTTTTTTTCTACTTTATTAGTCTTTTTTTTAGAATTTAATTTTTTTTATTATTTTTTTACGATTAGTTTTAGATTATAATTTTTCATTTACTTCTTCATCAAGAAAAATTGTAATAGTCTGTGTATCATTTGGATCAAATTCATTAGAACTTGGTAATGGTTGTTTTAATTCTGGTTCAAATTCAATTGCTTGTTCAATACGTTGACGATAAAAGTGATATGTTTGAACATTAATTAAATTTAATTTAAGTAATAAAATAACTGCTGCAACAAGTAATGCAAAATAAAAACCAAAAATTGATCAAACAATTGTTGAAGAAACTCAATTTCGATAATAAAAACTTGGTGTTTCAATTGTTCCACCCCTATTAGGTATTATTTGTGCACTATCATTACTTCATTCACAATAAAGCAATTGACCAGAAAAACTTATTAAAAATCCAACAACAAAAATTATAAAGTTTACAACTAAAAATACAAATTTAAAACGAGGAGATTTTTCAAGAAAAACTCTTGCCGTAAAAATACAACTTATCAACCCAAAACTACTTACAATCAAACCTATTACTGGTAAATAATAAACTGTAGTATAACTTGAAGGATTAAAACTTGGTGAAGGTTCTGCAATTTGAAAACCATAATAATATAAATCTTTTAAAACTGTATTTTTTGACAAAGCAATTAAAAAAAATAATTCATAAATAATAAATGTGCTTAATAATAAATAAAAACTAATAAACCACCAATTACGAATTCTCATAAATCTGTCCCCCTTATTTAATATTCAAAGTTTTTTTACTAAATCCCTTTTCTTGTTTTTTAATTTTTTTTAATTCTTGTTTTCTAATTCGTCTTTGTTTTTTTTCCATACTTCTAGTAGTATAAATTTCATAATCTGAGTTCATAAATGTAAACTTTCTACGCATAATTCAAAAAAATAGTTGTGTAATCAAAATTAAAAAAAGACTAAAAATAATAAATATTCTTGCAATAATTGGATTAATTCAATGATAATTTTCATTATATAATATTCCAGATTGTGAAATATAAGTTAATTGTACTTCTGAACTTAACATTACACTAAGAATTAATAATCAAAAAGCAGTATAAAACATTCTACTGCTATACTTTGAAGAGACAATACTTACTCTAGGAGCAAATATTAATAAAATCATACTTACAGTAATTGCAATTAAACAAACAATTGGTACATAAAATAAATTCAAAATAGGATAATTAAAATCAGTAAGTTTTACATTATATAATTTATATTTTGATACATTAATAGCAGCAAATAATAAAAAAATAAAAACTGATAAAAAAAGAACTATTGATATTGTCAAATAAACAAAATATGCATTTTTAGTTTTTTGTTCATATGGAATAAAACATGTTTCTTTGTTTTTAAGATTATCTAAATCTTTAATTTTCATTATTTTCACCTACTTTATTTTTCATTAGGTAATTCTTCAACTACTAAAATTAAAATAATCGCTGCTATTACTTCACATATTCATACAATTAATGAGATTAATGAAAAAAATAATAATACTGGTATTGATCAAAAAACTAGACTACCGCTTAACATTAATGTTGATAATATTAATGTTGAAATAGCAGTAATTCTAAATGAAGATTTCTTTTTAAGTTTCTTTGCTGGTATCATAAAACAAATAATACTGACTAAAATTGCAACTCCAACATATGATAATGATAAAGCTAATTGTAGTTTACTAAATTCAAACCCCATTTTTTGTCCAACAAATGTATTAACTATTAATAGTATTAAAAAAGCAATACTACCAATAATTTGCACAATTGGTGATCAAAAAAGTAAAGCTCTTGAAACTTTTATTTTATTAAGAACATCAAACTTTTTAGTTTTTTTATTTGGAACATAATTGTTTTCTTGAATGTCAGAATCAGGATTTTGTAAATTACTTTTTAACATAATAATTTTTTCCTTTCTTGCTAGTATATTTTCAAATTAATTATAACAAAACTATAACCTTTTTATAATTAATATTATCTTAAAACTAAACATTAAAAAGGAAATGACAAATATCACCATCTTCAACTATATAATTTTTACCTTCAACTCTCATTTTTCCCTTTTCCTGAACATTTTTTTCACTACCCAATAATTCTATATCTTGATAATTATAAACTTTAACTCTAATAAAACCTTTCATGAAATCTGTATGAATGATACCAGCACACTCTGGTGCTTTCATTCCTTTAATAAAAGTTCAAGCATGAACTTCTTTGGGTCCAACAGTAAAATAAGTACCTAAATTTAATAGTTTATAAGTTGCTAATACAATTTGATCAATTCCTGATTCAAAAATATTTAACTCTTTAAACATTTCTTTTTTTTCTTCTGCTTCTAATTCAGAAAGTTCACATTCTGTCTTAGCACAAACAACAATTACAGTAATATTTTTTTTGCTCATATATTGTTGTAATTGTTCAACATATTTATTAGTTTTAGTTATTAAATCTTTTTCATTAATATTAGCAATAACAATTATTGGTTTAGCAGTTAAAAAATTATAAGGTTTAATCATTAGTAATTCTTCTGAACTTAACTTTTGATTGCGAATAGCAATACCATTGTTTAATTCATTATTAATTTTTTCTAATAAAGCTACCTCAGCAATACCTTGTTTATCTCTAGTTATTTGCGATTTTTTACGAACTTTTTCTTTTCGTTTACTTATTACTTCTTGATCAGCTAACATTAATTCCAATTCAATAATTTCAAAATCATTAATTGGATCAATTTTATTTTCAACATGAGTAACATTAATATCATCAAAACAACGAATAACTTCGCATATTGCATCAACCGTTCTAATATTGGCAAGAAATTGATTACCTAATCCTTCACCTTTACTAGCGCCTTTGACAAGTCCAGCAATATCATGTAATTCTAAAATTGTTGGTACAACTTTTTGTGGATTAAAAATTTTTATTAAATTTAAAATTCTTGAATCATTGACTGGAACGCTACCAATATTTGGTTTTATAGTAGCGAAAGGATAATTTTCAATTAATACTTGTGAATTGGTTATGGCTTTAAATAATGTTGATTTACCTACATTAGGTAAACCAACGATACCAGCAGTTAACATATAATATACACCTGTTTCTTTTACTTATATGATTACATCGTATCATATAAATTATAAAGAAAAATATAAAATTAATTATCAATTAAGAAAAATTTAATTTTGGAGTTGATTTGGATGGTAATGGTACAGTATTTACTAAATTATTAGATTCATTAATAGTATTACCAGCAAGTTCTTCATCATCGCTTTCATCATCAAAAGGATTTGTACTAACTGGTTTAGGAGTAATCTGACCAGAACAAATGCCACTATCACTAGATGCTGTTCTAGTAAGACAATGATTAAATTCTTGACGAGATGATTCAGTACTACTTTCTAAATCACTATACTGTGGAAAACTATAACTATTAAGTTCTCTTAATATTTTATCGATATCAATAATAGAATAATCATTTTCTTCAAATTCATAAGAAAGTGAACTTATCGCACTATCAGTACTATTTGAACGTGATAATTTAGGTTTTTTTTCAATTATTCATTCATCTCAAGGCTCAGATGTTGGCAATAGTTCTGGTATACTTTGTCTTTGATAAGATACGCTTATTTTATCTATTGATGTTTTATTTTCATTTAAATTTGCAATTAAAGTTCCAAAATTTTTTATATTATTTTCTTTAATCACTTTGATATTTCTTTTTGTTTTTTTTCATGTTCACGATAATTTATTTATTATTTTTTGTCATCAACTAAGTTTTTTAAATTTTGTTTTTGATATTTCTACTAAAGATTTTTGACAGTGTTCAATATCAATAGTTTTAATATTGTAAAGTTTACTTAAAAATATTGTTTTATAATCATCAAAATCATCATAACCAGTATATATTTTTAAATTGTTTTTAATAATATTAAAGTTTTTATCTCAACATAAATATTTTTCAATACTTCAAGGTGCAACTTCATTCGCTTTCTCATAATATCTGATAAAAGTTAGATAGTCATTATAAAATCATGAATTTGCTATTTTTTGGTTACTTAATTCAGAAATTTTATTTTTAATAAAACTGATTTTTTTAACAAGTTGTTCGATATCTAACTTTAATTGTGCTAATATCTTTTGATTTTGTAGTTGAACATTTACAATTGTATGATTAGTTAACGTTTCTCATTCCTGTTTCTTAATTTGTAAAAGTTCAATAATGCTATCATGTAACTTAGTTAAATCATTAACTGCCGTTCTTATTTTACTATCAACTATTAAAACTGATTTTCTTATGGCGGCAACTTTTTCTTTTATTTCTAGTAGCCTGTTTTTTGCAATTAAACTATCTCTAAGAATTTTAAAATTAATGGTAGATGTTTCAGTTTTATAACTACCTATAAAATATTTTTTATTATAATAAAAAATATCAAATGTTACATTGGTGTTGTTTTTATTTTGATTTAAATTTTTAATATTTTCTTTACTGTTTTCACTAAAAACAAAATTTAAATTACCATTAGTAAGATTTTCTTTTAATTCTTGACTAATTTTTAAATTTTTTTCATATTGCATTTGACCTTTTTCAATTAATTGTTTATATTCTTCTATTTCTTGTTCAATAGTTACTAATAATTTTTCTTTAATTTTTTGCAAATTAATTTCTCATTCTCAATTATTGAAAAAATTTTGATTATTAACTTTAACAAAACTTAAAACTGAATTACTAATTTTTTTAAGTTTGTTCGATAACAATTCTACATGTTCTACTAATTCTTTATCTTTTCAAATTATATAATCATTTATTAACGATTGTAACTTCAAAATTTCTTGTCAATTTGGAAATGTAACTTCTTCTTTATTTAAAGTAAAATTGAATGTCCCACAATTATTAATCGTAATGTCTCTTATTTTATATTCTAATTGTTTTTTTGAATTTAAATATTGAATAATAACAGTAAAATCATCTTTATTTTTTGTTAAAACTTTAAATGAAACTGCTTGTTTTTCATTAATACCAGTAATATCGATTATACTATTAATTGAAATAATATCATCAACTTTTCAATTACCAGTTGCCAATCTTTGTTGATTTAATTTTTGTTTAATTCTTTGTCTTGAGACTTTGAATGTATCAGATAATTCTTCTTGAAAACCTTGTACTAATTGCTGATTTATTTTTAATACACTACTTATCTTAGTAAATTTTTCTTCTGCTTTGTCTTTATAATTTTTAATAACATTATTTTTTAATATTTGATTTTCTGATAAAAAATGTTCTTCTAACGCAAACTTAAGCCAAATTTCTTGCTTCTCATTAGGAAAATAAACATTCATTAACTAACTTAGTAAAATCTTTTTGTGATTCTCAAAATTTAATAGATATTTCTTCTAACTGTTGTTGATATTTTCTAATTTCTTCATTGTTTTTAGAGTTTAATATTTTTAATTTGATATCTTTAATATTGTTTATGGTTTCAGAAAAAATTCCTTCATAATTTGCATATGATAATAACGAAAAATAAGATTCTCCCATCCTTTTTGATGTATAAATAGGACTTGTCTTTGCTAAAAGTTTATTTTTTTCTATTTCTTTAAGTTCTTCTAAAAATTGTAATAAACTTCCAATAACAGCTTCTGGTTTATGTTGAAGTTCAAGAGGTAAATTTTTATGAATTTCAACAAATTCAGGAAAATTTTCATTAAATAAATTATCAATTTTATAATCAAAATCAGTAGCTACTAAATTATTATTTTTAGTGCTTCTAATAATATATCCTTTAACAGCTTCTCTATTATATAAAGATAAATTATGCACCTCATTAAAAACATTACTTATTATTAAATATTCTTTACTTTTTGTCAATAACCTTTTCTGTAAATAACTTAGCATTTGAACATTATTAACCAATTTTATCCTTGTTAGCAAATAATTTAATCGTTCTTGTTTAATCTTTTCATTTTTATGTAAAATTTTTTGCATTTCTGCAATTGCATTTTTTAATTTATTTTCTGTTTTTAAAAAAGCATTTTTTTTCTACATTTTTTTTGTAAATTGACTAGATCAGCAACCGCTTTGTTATCTTCAGCAATTAAATTAACAAAACTTACAATTTCTTGATCTAATTTTGCAATTTCTTGATCTAACATCTTAAAACCATTTGTTGTTTTTTCTGATTCTAAATTTAACAGTTTTAAAATAAAATGCATTGAAAATACACCATCATAAATGTTTACTAATAATTCTAACTTTGTTATTCATTTCGTTTCAATTTGGAATGTAGCAGAAGTAAAAGATTTACTTCAATTATTATCATCAATTTTATACATAAAATTAAATTTTATGTCAAAAATATTTGTTTGGTCACCAATTTTAATATCTTCTAATTTAATTTTAAATTTTGCTAACTCTTCTTTAGTAAAAATTGAGCCAGTTTTATTATTTAAATTATTTAATAATTCTGTTTGGGAAATTAATGAGGTGATATCATCAACATTAATATTTGTCTCTTGCGAATAAGCAGAAACGTTTATTACTTCATGCAATTGATTAATTTTTTGTATAAATAACTTTAATTTTCCTACCATTGTTAATAATTTAACAGAACTCGCTGTTGAAGAAACGCCAATTTTTTCTGCTGCTTGTTTAATAAGAGAAACATTTTCAATCATTGGTAATGTTCCTCTATTATGTTCTAATAAAATATTGGAAACTTTCTTTTTTAAAGAAAACAAATTTAAATCTTCAAAATTGTAAGTGGTTTCATTAGACACATAAAAATTACTTCTTTGAAAACAAACAGTATCATGAAAAGTATCATTATATTTTCTTAACTGACCTTTAGCATTTAATAAATAAATTTCTTCTACATCTAGAAAACGAGAAATGACTCTTCCAAATTTAGTTTCACTTTTTCAATCGATAAAATTGTTAGTCCGTTGTGATTTATCATCAACATAAGTATATTTAGTATCCAATTCTGCGGCAGTAAAAGCAGGAATTAATACTTTTTCTCCTTCCAATGTTTCACCAAATACGACAAATCTTGTACCTTGCGAAGCATTCTCTGTCTTAAAAATTAATGTTTTATTATTATTAAAAAAAATTTTAATTGTTGACCTTTTGTTATGTTGTTAAAATTAAATGTGTTTGGCATTATTTTCCTCCCTATTTTTTGTTTTTTATTAAATTTAATATTAATATAATAATTTCATTATTGTTATTTCAAATATTTAAAACAAAAAATACCAACTTGATTTGAAAATCAAGGTGGTATGTTATAACCTTTTAAAATTAAATAATATTAAAAGAAATTAACTTTTAATATTTAATATTTAATATCAAGGTTAAAAAACAAATCTTGTCGTCGATGGGGCATATTATATTTATATATATTATATTTATCAAATCTTGTCGTCGATGGGGCATATTACTATTTAATATCCGGGTCACTAGTAGCACTCATCATATTAGTAAAATCATAAGGAATATTATCAATTAAATAATCATTTTCTACTTCTGCTTGATTAAGTTTAGTTTGTTTCTGTTTCTGTGGAAACTTCGTTTGTGGTTTGTTGTTGTTTTCCATTGTTCTCTCCTATTAATTGGTTATTTTCAGAATTAAATAACTTTAATTTAACTGTTAAGTTATTAATTTCTTGTTCATCATTAATATTAAAGGTTTTACTATTTAATAAATCTTTGTCTAAACGTATTAATATTTGAATAAATTTAAGAATATCAATATTAAATTGTCATAATTTTTGTTCAATATAATTAATAGTTGAAATATTTACTGCTGTACTTTCGGGAACTGATTGTTGTACAGATTTTTTTTGACTTGGAATATGAATACCACAACGTTTAAATATTTCATTAACATTTCAATCGTATATATCAGTTAAATTTTTACCTTTGAAATTACTATTTGTCATATTGATATTTTCGTTTTGTTCATTATTATCTCCACCACTTTTAAATATGTAGTTTTTAGTAACTAATGTTCTTACTGCTTCTTCTAATGTTGATTGAACATTACCATAAGTTTGACTAAAAATAAACTTTGGTGAGTTTAAAATAGTATCTAAAACAATTTGTTCATAAATAACATCTAATGCTTTAATTTTATCCATTACTTTATCACAATCTGCTAATTCATTTGCTTTATTTCGCATAATTGCTATTGGTATATACTTAATATTTAGTGTTTGTTCTTGTGCTAAATTAGGGTTATTAATGAATGATTTAAAATCTAATGGAAATTGTTTTTTATTATCATTAATACTATAAATTACACGATTAATTGTTACTTGTTCATTGTTTAACGTATAAACTTCAAATAATCTTACAGTTTGTGCATTTTGTTGATAACTATCATAAAAAATAGTACATTGAATTAATTTACCAGTAATATCATAAACTCTTTGTTGGATATCAACTACTTGAAAATATAAATTATCATTTGCAATATAAATTAAATAACCACTAATTCCTAATTTACTTAATTTAAAAATAGAATTTCAATTTTTTCTATAAAATTCTTGTTGAATTAAATATTGTTTAATAGTTTCATTATTAATATCTAATGGAGCATTATATAAATTAGCGTTATTTTCTGCTACAAAATCAGTAAAATAAGTTTCATGATTAAAATCATTAAAACCAAAATAACTTAAAATAGAAGCATGTGTACTTTTATTTTTATTACTTAAAAATTTTACTTTTTCATTTTGATTATCACTAATATTACTTCTATCTTTTCTAAAAAAACGACTTAGCATAAATAATATTCACCACCTTTCTAAAATATTTGATTAATTTTTAATACAATTTTTACAATAATAAATATAATTAAACCTGCAATAGCCGAAGATAATAAAACTCCAATTAAACTTAAAATAATTTTTATAATTTTTCAAATCATAATTTTATTCCTGTAATTCTTCTAATTTTCATACATTACCTTTTAAATTACCTTTTCCAGTATAAATAGTAATCAATTTTGCATGTTGAACTGATAAAATTACTATATTAGCACTATTATTAAAGGTTTGTATTTGTACACCAGCAATTTTTTATCAGTTATAATAAATTCTTGAATAGTATAAACTGGATTATATATACTTCAAGAATAATAAACTCTATAATGTTTATTCTCTTGAAAATCATAAGTAATTTGTCAATTATCTCATTTATTTTTTTCTCTTGTTCCTACTTCTTTTCAATTTGAACTACTTGGACTTGGTTGTGGTTGTTTTTCTAATATTTCATTAATTGCTTGTAATAATTTTTTATTTTGAGTTTTTAATAATTTATATTCATTATTTTCTAATAAATCCTTACAAAGTAATGAATTTTCTTCATCATTTAGTAAAATTTCATTTGTTTCAGTATTATATTTAAAATAATCATTTGAAAACTTTTTATCTTTTATTTTTTCTTTTAACTCATTAATAGCACCAACAATAGTTTTATCAGTAGTTTCTAAATTAGGAATTTCTTGACCAATAGCATTCATAGAAAAAGCAATTGGAAATAATGCTTTTGTATCTTCTAATTTTTTATCAACTTCTGGTTTTGTATAATAATTAGTTGGGTCAATTCCACCACCAGTAGCACTAATTTTATTATTTTCATCAATATTTATATTAGTACCAGCAAGGAATTTATTTTGTTTTTTATCTAATAAATTATTAGTTTCTAGTTTTGTATAATAATCACGTTCAGTACCTTCTTCCGATATAAATTCAGTTGGTGTTCCAGTTCCTTGATATTGATATATTTTAGAAATAAATCCTGAATAATATGTTCCGGGTGTAGCACTAGCGCGAATTTTATAATTACTGCAAGTTAAATATAATCTAATATTATTAGTTTTATCTGAATAAAAAGTATCTAATAGAGTATATGATTTTATTGCATATTCTTCATTTAATTTAAATATAGATTTTCTAGTATATTTATATTTATAAATATCACTCTCATAAATATAACCTCATGTTACTAATATTTCTTTATTTAAATTATCAGTTGAAAGTTCATTAGATATCTCTTTTCATAATGGACTAGTTTCAATATTAAATCAGTTATTTTTAATATCATCAATATTTTGTTTATTAATCTCAATTTTATTTTCTATTGATTTGATATTATTATCAACTTTAGTTTCTAATAATTTAATATTATTTTCATTTGTAGTAATTCGTTTTTGTTGTTTAGCAGAAAAATCACAAGTTGGTGCATGTGTATAATCACCAATTTGTGGATTATTTTGTAATGCTTCGGATGGTAATGTACCAATTTCATCAGGTCAATCTAAAATCATTGTTTCAGTTTCTTTATCATAATCAGTTGCAACATAACCTTTATTAATAAATTTACTAACAGGACCTCTATATATTTCATTTTCATTATCATCAACTAAATCATCATATAATTTAATTTGTTTTGATAATGTAAATTCTTTTTGTTGTTCGATTAATTCATCAACTTGATTTCTAGTATAAAATGCTTTTAAATCAATTTTTTCAACATCTATTTCATCATCATTATAATTTGATAATATTTGTTTTAATTCTGTTAGTCTTGCCCATATTTTCATTGTCCTTGGTGCTAAATCTCAAACATTAATTGTAGGAATACTATTTGCACTAAATTGACTACCATTATTAAACTGAATAGTAGCATCAACATTAAATTCAATTGGTGTACGATTAAATACTCAATGTTCAGCGGTTACATAAACCATATCTCTTAATGTTTCTTTAATTAATTCATCTTTAAAACTATCAAAAGGAAATTTAGATAAAATAAAACCAAGATAAGCATTAATATCATTTTGAGCACGAATAGCAAAAGTTTTAAATCAATCATTAACATTTGGTCATGTTTGTATATATTGCTGTGGTGTTTCTGTAATTTTTCCAGTTAATGGATATCAGTTATTATAATTTTCTAGACTGACACCAGTTCAAAGTTTATTAATCATAATTTATCATTCCTTAAAAAATGCTTTTTTATAATCTTTAGTTTTTGTTTTAGTTTTTCTATGTGATATATGAATAATTTCTTTTTGTAATTTTTTCTTACCTTTTTCTACAACTTGACTATATGCAAAATTTTCCAAATGATGTAATAATCCAGTACCAAATAAAGTATTAACTGAAAACTTTAAACCAACATTTTTAAATGATTTGTTAATATTTTCAATAGGATTATTAATAACATTTATTACTTTATGATAAGTTCTAATAGTTCTAAATATTTCTCTATATACTTTAAAACTATCTCTAATTATTTGTTGAATAACTGGCGGAGCAAATGCTATTGCTTTTAATCATTTATTACGATTAACACCCTAACCAATGTATCAACCACTATATCAACGATATCAATGAAATGGATGTATTTGAGTAACAAAAGTTTTTGCTTTAAGAATACTATCAACAACTGTAATTGGTTTATACTTAGGATTACGATGATAAATAGTAATTGCACATTTATCTAATGACAAAGGTTGAATTTTACAACCCATAAATACTGGTGAATTTAATGGAATTAATTGTGCGTGTTTAATTGCTCTTTTTTCTGCACTAGTAAATAAATCAGTTGCTTTTTCTTTTAATTTCTGAATTTTTTCAAATGCTTGTTTTTCTAACTCTTCAAGTTTTTCTTGTAATTTATATATACTTTCTCGTATTTTTTCAAAATATGGTGTATCTTTTCAAAATTTATTTAAACCTTTTTTTAAATAAAATCTAATATCAAAATATTTAAAAGTTTGATTTGTTTTTAAAACAAGTTGATGAATAACATTATTTTTAAAATTAAATTTAATAGCATTAGCACGAATTTTTTGTAAATCTAAAATTAAAGTTTTTCCATATCTATTTTCTGTATGTATTGTATGAACTAAATTTAATCAATCATGTTGATTCATTTTTAATACTTCTTTTAAATCAGTATTAAATTTTTTTAAAAAGTTATTTGCTTTTTCAATATCTTTAATTTTAAATTTAGGAGTTAATTGTGGACTTAGTTTTATTAATGTATTTTGTAATAATAAGTAATCTTTTAACTCTTGTGCTTCTAATTTTTGAAAATTATTTTTATATTGTCTTTCAGCAACATAACCTAAATCTCGTAATACTGTTTCACGATTAGGAGTAAAACTATAATTCATTAAATAACGTTTATTACCAATAATTTTATCTGTTAAAATTTCTTTTCCACTTACTTGACTAATAATTTCTTGTAAATTTTTTGCTTCTTTAATTCCCACTTGTTCTAATGTTTTAGTTTTTTGTGCTAGTTTAATAAATTTACTTGTACGATAACCACGACTAATTTTATTAAGTCCAGCAAATGCAGGAAGTATATTAAAGAAAGTATTTAATTTTGTTACATTTCCTTTTAAATAATCATAAACTTGATTAATAGTAAAATCAGTTAAAAACTCTACACCAACAGCACTAATACTAGCAACTAAATCACTTGCACCTAATCCAAGTGCAAAACTTTCACTTAATCCACCAGTAAAAGGAGCAAGTGCTACTGCTATAACTTGTGCACCAATCATTTCTAAAATTTCTCATCAAAAACTTTTGTTTTCTTGTTGGTTACTTGTTCTAGTATGTTTTGGTTTATTTATGTTTAAAAGTATTGCTGTACTAGTTGTACCGATTGGCATGATATTAATTTCCTTTATTTAAGAGTTATTTTAATTGGATTTGTTGAACCTTTATAATTTAAATCATTAACATTTGAAGAAATAACTATGTATAAGTCACCCGCTTTTTGTTTTTGATTACTTACATTAGTTTTTCCTTGTGCATCACTAAAATATTTAATAGTTGGATTTGTTAAATTAGGATTTAATGATTTAAGTTCATTAGTACCTTTTATTTGTGTATTTAATTCACTATTATTGTTATTAACATTTGCAGTAATATCAGTTGTTAAACTTGTAATTTTAGTTTTTAAATCATTTTTATCATTATTAACAATTGCACATAACATTCAGCGTGAAGTTGTTTCTTCATCTGTTATATAGGGTATTGATTCATCAGTTACTTCTCCACCAACTAAATATCTTCTTCCAACTTTACCATCAGCAATATCTTGAACATATACAACTGTATTTTGTAACATATATCTTTTCATTGCTCTTGGTGTTGCTAAAACAAAAGACATAATTTTAGTTTCATTATTATCAGTAAATGTCATATAATCATCCATTACAATTTGAGATAGTACACCTTTGATGTATAAATCATTTCCATTTAATCTTAATTGTTGAGCAATTTGATTATCAGTAATTAGACCTTTATTATTGGCTAAATAAACAATAGTATCATAAAGATTATTAGTAATAAAAAAACGACAATTATTACTATTTCTTAGTTGAAATAAAGTATTTCAAGCATCTAACATTGATTTTAAATATCCTAATGGTGTTTTATCAGTAATTTCTATTTTAGTTGCATATTTTGCAATTACATTTGTATCATTATTTGCTAAATAATCTGCTAAGTCATTAGCAACTTCATATTGCATTATATTTAATAAATTTTGTCCATTTTCAGCATTTAAATCAACATTAGCAATTATTTCACCCGCAACAGCTTCTTCTTTAATTTCTTTTAAAATTTTAACAGTTTCAGCATAACTAACATCTAATCCTTTGCTTTTATCATTTCATTTTAATACTTTAATTTCTGAATTTTTTGGTTTTTTAACTATAAATTCAATTTTTGTTGAATTAACCATTTCGATAGGAAAAAAACTTGCTCATGGTGAATTTGATTGTTTATAAAATTCTATAAACTCTGGTGCTTCTACTAATTTTTCGGTATTATCTAAATTTTTATTGAATTGTATTGCCATTTTTTGATTTCCTTTCTGTTATAAATTATTATTTTTTTTATAATCCAATAATGTACTTTTTATTGAATTTTGTTGATTTGTTATTATTGTTTGTTGTTTACCACCTGTATTAATTATTTCTTTAAATACTGGTTGTTCTTTAATAATTTTTTTAATAGTTTCTTCAATTTTTGAATTTTCTAAATTATTAGTTTTAAATTTTAAAAAATCATAAAATTCAGTTTTAACTTGATATTTTTTAAATATATTAATTATTTCTTTTTCTTTAATTTCTTGATTAAGTTTATTTAACTTATTTTTTGCTTCATTAACTTTATTTTCTATTTCTTGTTGAGCATTATTTTCAGTTAAAGGTTCAGTTGTTTGTTGAACATTATCTTCATTTTCTAACATTTACATCACCCTTTATTATTTATTTTCTTTATTAATTTTTTCATTTAATTTTGCTAATTTTTTTTGATGTTTTATAATTTTGTTATTTGCTCTAACATGTTTTGGAGTTGTGATAAATCTTTTTAATAAAACAATAATTTCTCTACAAATTAATGTTCCAACACTTGTTCCAATAATTATTAATTCATGTAAAAATTCTTTCATCTGAATATTTTCCTTTCAATTGTTTATTTTTAATTATTCATCAAATTGACCAGCATTAATTCTTTCAATCATTGATTGTGAATTACTTATAATTTCTACTAATACAGATATTTCTTTATTGAATTCTTCTATTCTTTCTTTATATGTTTTTATTTCCTGATTATAATATTCAATTATTTTTTCTTTATTCATAAATTATTCACCTCCTTTATAAACTCATGTGATTATAATCTCAATTTAATGAAGCATTATCATTATTTAATGGTACTTCGCTTATATTATCACTACCATATTGACTAGTTGTTTCACTATTAATAGTAAATCTATTGTCATTAATTAATCTTGCAGTTTCATCATGAAATGATGTTTCTTGCATTTCTTCATTATGATGTGTAATTTCCATAGGTAATAAATTATGAATAATTTCAGAAGCACCAGCAACAATAGTTGGAACTGCATAAGCATTATTAAAATCATTATTAATACCCATAGCAACACCACTTGATATTAAACAACCACCAGTAGCCATATTACAAATCTTTCTTATTGTTTCAAATTTATTAGGTATTAATTCAGTTAATCCACTAATAAGATTTGAAATACCATAAGCATTTAAACTAATATATGTATCTCAATCCATTAATGACTGATTTTCTTGTTTATTTAATAGTAATCATGGAGGACCTTCTGTTGTAGTTGTAGTAGTTATTGGAGTTGGTGTTGTTGGAATAATAGGATTAATATTATTTTCTGTTGATTTACTATAATTTGCTAAACCAATTGTTCCTAAACCTAGTAATATTTTTTTACTACTATTAATTAATTTAGTTTTAGTATTTGGTCTTTGATTTAAATTTCATATATCTAAACCTAATTTTTTACCAAATAATAAACTATTAATTGAACCTAATACTGGATTTGCAATTACTTGACCATAATAAGCACTTGTACCAATCATTGCACAAATTGGACTTATTCCAGTTCTAATTAATTTAGTTAAAGTATAATTTGATTGTGTATTTTCATTTGGCATTATTTAACTTCTCCGTTCATATTCAATAATTTTTCTAAAACATAATGATTTTTATCAAATTCTTTAATAAGTCATTTTTTTGTTTCTGACGGATTTTTAGTAACAAGAATTAATCTTTCTATCATATAAATTAATTCTTGTTTATCTGTTCTATCAAAAATTACTTTTAAAATTTCATCTAACATAATTTATTCTCCTTTGTTTGTTTTTATCAGTTCTCTTATAACTTCCAATAAGGAATCTACTACATAAGAATTTAATTCAAATTCATAATTTCTAATTTTAATTTTTTCCTTATGCATTTGTTTATGCTCCTTTAATTTTCTAATTTTTTAATTGTTACTTTAATTCAACCTTGATAAACATCATTATCACCAACTATTAATGCAACATTACTTTCTGGGTCCGAAACAATTATGTGTTTGGATTTAACATTTGGGTATTGTCTTAAAATAATTGCTCTAATATCATTACTTGTATGAATTGCTTTTGGAAATGGTGATAATATTTCAATTTCATCTTTATTTTCAAACAAAGTAGGTAATATTATCATTAGTCAAATTCACCTTTTTTTATTTTTTCAATTAATAAATTTAAAATATTTTTGTCAAAATCAGAGTTTGTATAATTAATTTTTTTAGTTCATTTAATTATATCTTTCATATATTTAAGTAATTTTTCTTTATTCATTATCAAAGTCTCCTAAATTTCCTCAACTTCTTCTATTTCATTTATTAACTGCTTCTAATCAACAACTATTACAGGTATTGGATAAAAAGTTTTCTTTTACTTTATTGCACATAGAACATTTATCTTCATATTTCATATTATTTCTCCTTATTTTCAATTTGATTAGCAATTTCATTTAATATTTTTAATACTTTATATTCATTTTTTAATTCTTTAATAATAAATATTAAAAATATTATTAGTGTTATACTTGTTATTAATATTGGTACTATTAATAAAAATTTTCATAATATCATTTTTTACTCTTTTCATTTTTTAAATCATTTAACATTTATTGAACAAAATGCACGATTTTTAGGAATGTTTAAAGTGTTAAAGATTTGACCAGTTACAATAATTTCATCATTTTTGTTTAATAAAATACAGCGTCTATAAAGTTTTGGGTTATTAAAAATTAAAGTAACGTAGTTTAATCCATTTCATTGACCACGAACACTATAATATAATTCTTTATTACCTTTTTCGTAATATTTTGCTTCAATAGTGTTACTCAGTTTTACTGTTAATTTGACATAATTTGCTTTATCTTTCATTTTTATAATTCCTTAAATAATATTGAATATGTTTATATGCAGCTTGTTCATGTTTTGTAAATTTTATATTTCCTTTATAATTTTCTATTTTAGTTTTATTTTTTGGTTCGCTTTCTTGAAAATCTCAATTCATAACGTCTTCTACTAATACCATTAATGTACCAATAATTTTAGGTGTTGCTAATGGATTAATTAATAATTGTTTTGAAGTTAAAAAGAAATTTTCTACAATAACTAATATTTTTTTATCAATAAATTTGTTTTTAGTTATTTGAAAATATATTTTATAAAAATCTTTACTTTCTAAAATAGTTATTGTTTTAAATGTTTTATTTAAAACAATAACTATTAGTTTCATTTGAATATATAACGATTCCATTATTACCAATTCCAGCAGGGTCAATTCCAATAATTAAGTCATATTGCATAATTAATCAAATTCACCATTTTGAATTTTTTCTTGTAATTTCATTATTAATTTAAGTTTTCAATTACTAATATTAATTTTAATTTCATCACTAATATCATCTTTAAGTAATTCCATAAATTCATTATCAAGATAATAAATTAATTTTTCTTTATCCATATTTATACCTCCTACTTAACCTAATATTTAAAATACAGTCATAACAAATCGCTTTACTATTTTTATCTCTTAAAAAATATTTTCTTGTTTTTATATCATTAGTATTAAAGAATAAATAATCTAATTTATTTTGTTTACATGTTCAACAAAAATACTTTTTCATTATGAGTTGAAATTTCCTTATAAGAAGTAACTAAATAATTAATTGGTAAATCATCATGTTTATATGGATTATTTATTTTAAAACCTTTTCTGTTTTCTTCTCACGTAATGTTATATTTAAAACAAGGATTAGTAATTTTAGTTTTGTTATCTGTTATTTCACCGATAAATCAACTATTATGCTGTTCATAAAATTTTAATGGTTCAAGTTTTATATCATTAAGATAATATTCTTTTGGAGCAGTTGGTTTATTAACAGTTATTTTTTGGTCTTTAATATATGGTTCTAATAATTTTATTAATTCATTACCACTTAATTATCTTTTAATATTTTCTAAATTAAAAACTCAATATGTGTAACTGTTATCAACAATAAAACAATTATTTTTAATCATTCATTTTGGAAGCGATAATTTATATTCAACATAATCAATAAGAATAGATTGTGGTTTATCTTTAACAATTTGTTCTTTTTTAAATTCTATTTGCATAATAATCCTTTCCTAATATGTTCTGTTGCTTCTAGCATAAAGAACATATATTTTGATTTTTAGATTATTAATAATACTACTATTCGTTTTATTAATTCCAGCAATTCTGGGCTCAAAAATAAATTATGAAATTTTAAAAAAAAATAAAAAATAAAACCAACACTTGCTCACTGGGGAGTGGCAAGGTTGGTTAAATAAAGAATAGAATTAATACAATAGGTCCCTACAACAGGTCTATATATACTAGTTTCCAATTCGCTCCCACCCCAAGAATTACCATTTAATGGTTAGTATATTTTATTAGGTATCACTCCACTTATTATTTATCCATGCAAGTCCACATGCTCTAGCTACTATTTTTAACAACTGTGTTGTAGTTCACTTTTTTAGTTCCCTAACACGTGTTGATAATAGCGTTAAAGAGGTTTATTAAAAATTTTAAAATTTTACAATTACAAAAAAAAGACAAGATTTTTATTCTCGTCTTTTGTCATTTATTTTTAATTTAAGGGTTTAAAAAAGAAAGGAGCTATTTTTAAAACTTTTTAGTTATCGACATCTTCGACACGCTCCCAATAATTTCTGATCATAATGGTGTAAATGATGAAATTTGCTTTTCGGTAAATCATGGAATTTGTTGTTCTGTAAATGATGAAATTTGCTTTTCGGTAAATCATGGAATTTGTTCTTTAGTAAAACATTGTATTTGTTCTTTTGTTAATGCTTTAATTTGTTGTTCTGTGAATGCTGATATTTGTCATTATGTAAATGTTTGGATTTGTTTTTGTGCAAAGTGTGAAATTTGTCATTCTGTAAATGACTCAATTTGTCATTCTATTAATGCTTTAATTTGTTTTTCTGTAAATCATGGAATTTGTTGTTGTGAATGCTGGTATTTGTCATTCTGTAAATCATGGAGTTTGTTGTTTGCTAATTTCTTTAATTTGTCATTTTCTAAATTCTGGTATTTGTGTTGTTGTATTGAATGCTTTGATTTGTTTTTTTCTAAAGTATGGAATTTGTATTTTTGTAAAAAATGGAATTTGCTTTATTGTAAATCAGGTAATCTGTGTTGAGGTAAATGTTTCAATTTGTTGTTTGCTAAAGTATGGAATTTGTATTGTTGCATTGAATGCTCGAATTTCTTTTTTAGTTAATTTTAAAATATTTAAAATATCATTTCCATTAATTGTGATTGGTGTAGGAACAAAATCTTTTGCTTTATCATTGTCTTTTCTTTCAAATATTATTGGTTTTCTTTTTTTTAAACTTTTTTCTTCAATATTTCTTTTGTCTGTTTCAGAAGTCCCTGACTCTTTATTTGAATCTTTACTATTTTTTCTTATAATTTTTCTAGAATTTTTCCTTGTTTTTTTTATCTTTCCTTTATTATCGTTTTTGGTAATCATTGTTTTATTTTTTAATTTAATATTTGTTTTTCCTTTTCCTCCTCTTTTTCCTTTTGCTCTCTTATTTCTATTGAGTAAAATTAATCCTTTTGTTCTTGTTTCTAGTTCTATTTGATTGTATATTAAATTTTTTATTGATGTTATGTCAAATGTATTGTTAGAATCTATTTCATTATCAATTGACATAGTATTAGTACATTGCACTTTATTGTTAAAAAATGGTCCGATTAATATTCATAATTTAAATCAATAATTTGGATTAAAATATTTCATAATTTTTGCTCTCCTTTGAAAGTAAATAATTTTTATTTACTTTCAAAATAAAACAATTTTTAAATTTTATTATTTTAAAATAAAAATATGATTGAATTAGTTCTCTTTTGTTATTAGATTATCAATTTAAGAAAACTTGAAATAGCGTTGTCAAGAAAGATGGACATTCAAAGTGAAATTTTATTAAGTTTTATAAATAATATTTGTAAATGTTAAATTGATAGCTATCAAGTTATTATTTAGTTTGCAATGAGTTTAATGTTGATTAATTTTTTAAAATATATTGCTGTTTATAATCATATTAGTACTTAATATACTAGTTAAAATTAGTATTACTAAATACTTAATTCTTTTTTATTTTCTTACTAGATTTAATCTATTTAATCTATTTAATCTGTCAAAATCTTTATTTTAAATTATAAAACTTTAAAATAATTTTTCATGAAATAACTTTTGGAAATTATTAAAGTTTTTCATATTTTTTAGGGAGTGTTTTTTAAATTCAAAATTTTATGCATAAATTTTTTGTAAAACTAAGTATCAATAACGTTAATATTTAAAAGTAATAAAAAAGAGATTTAATAATTAAGTTTTTTGTTAAAAATTATCATATAATTAACAATGAACATTTATTATGGAGAAAAATATGAATAAGGATATGTATTTAATTAGAGCAGTAGAAATGGCAACAATTGCTGCTTATAAATTTATTGGTCGTAAAGATAAGAACGCTGTTGACTTTGCTGCTGTTGAAGCAATGACAATTATGTTAGATAATGTCCCTATTAAATGTCGTATTATCGTTGGTGAAGGTGAGTTAGATCAAGCCCCAATGTTATTTGTTAATCAAGAACTAGGAAAAGGAAAAACTTTAACTTATGATTTAGCAGTTGATCCAGTAGAAGGTACTTATCCTGCTGCTTATAATATTGCTGGTAGTATTGCTTGTTTAGCAGCAGCAACACCCAATACTATTTTAAAGTTACCAGAAATGTATATGGAAAAATTATTTGTTGGACCCGATTTACAAGATGCTATTAACAATGAAGATGATTTTATTACTAATATTAAAACTATGCAAAAAATGAAAAAACATAATGACTTAATTGGTATTATTTTAGATAAACCAAGACATCAAAAAATAATTGAAGAGTTGCATGATTTAGGTATTATTGTTCGTTTAATTGGTGATGGTGATGTGCTTGCTGCTATTGATGTTATTAACAAGGAAGCAGATTTTCTTTATGGTATTGGTGGTGCTCCTGAAGGGGCATTAATGGCAGCATTAGCATTAAGTGCTGGTGGCAATATTAAAACTAAGTTAATTTCCTATCAAACAATATGATCTACTGATAAAGATACTAAGATTCGTGTTAATATTGAAGATATTGCTATTAAAAAATATAAATTATCATATAATAAATATTATTTTGCTAAAGATTTAGTAAAAGATGAAAATGTCCGTTTTGTTGCTACAGGCTTAACAGTTGGTGGAAGTTTAAAAGTAATTAAATATTATTATGGTACATATTATTTAAATACTTTTTTTGTATCACATGGTGTTGTTAGAAATATGGAAGTTACTTATAGTGTTAGTCAGGTTAATAAACTATTGCCAAGTGTTGAAAAAATTATGAAAATATATAATAAATATGTTTAAAAATATTTAAAGGAGAAAATTATGAATGATATTGATCGTTTACCTGCCATCCCAGTTTTAGAAAGTCAACGTTTAAAACTACGTCCTATTACTTTAAATGATGCACAAGAATTATTTAATTATGCGAAAAATAAAAATATGACAAAATATGTACCGTGAAAAGCTCATAAAAGTATTAATGATAGTATTGGTTTTATTAATTCTTTATTACAAGAATATAAACAATTAAGTTCTTTAATGTGAGCAGTGCAATTAAAAGATGATAAAACTAATACGATGATTGGTACTTGTGGCTTTATTAGATATTTTGCTCACACTAAATGTTTGGAAATAGGTTATGCTTTTAATCCAAAAGAATGGGGTAAAGGTTATGCCAAAGAGGCATTGTTAACTGCTATTAAGTACGGATTTGAAAATACTGATAGTATTAGAATTGAAGGCAGTTGTGTTAAAGAGAACATTGCTTCAGCGAAAACGATGGAAAGTGTTGGTATGAAGTTTGAAGGAATTTCCCGTAGTAATTTTATTAAAGATGGTAAAGTTAGTGATTGTAAAATATTTAGTATTATTCGTAGTCAGTATTTTAAATAATATTTTAATATTATTTAAAGAGTAACTTTATAGAGTTTTTTTGTTAAAATAATTACAATTATTAATTTGTTATATTATTTAAAACAATATAAAATTCTTAGTAGGTGGAAATTATGAAAACTATAAAATTTATAGATTTATTTTCTGGCATTGGTGCATTTCATATTTCTATAAAGGATTTGTTTAAAGATAGTCAATGTGTAGCAGCAGTTGATAATAATAAACATGCAGAAATTCATATAAACATAATTTTTTTAATAATTCAGAAAATGAATCAATTTTTTTAAATGATATTGAAAGTGAACAAGTAATAGAAAAACTTACAAATAAGGATATTAGTTATAATTTTTTATGTGCTGGTTTTCCATGTCAACCCTTTTCAAAAGCGGGCTCTCAAACAGGCCTTAAGCATAAAGAAGGAAAATTATTTAAAAAAATTATAGAAATAATTAAAAAATATAATCAAAATCATTATAATAATGAAATAAAAATAGTTCTTTTAGAAAATGTGGCATATTTAGCTAAACATAATAATAGTGATACATGAACTACTATGAAAAAATCCTTAAAGGATTTGGGATATATTTTTTTTGATGAAAAAGATAAAGAACTAATATTAAATCCATTAAATATAGGAATACCTCAAAATAGACAGAGATTATTTTTAATGGCATTTCATGATTCTGCTGAGTTATACTTGTAAGTGCAAGTAAATAAAATTGCAAAAAATTCTCATATAAAAATTTCATAATGCTAAATTTAGTTTAGAAAAAAGTAAGGAGTTTTTATATGAGTTATAAACATCTTGGCATAGATGAAAGGATTTATATTGAGAATCAATTGAAATTTAAATTTAAAATTAGTGAAATAGCTAAAAATCTTAATCGAAGTATTAGTACTATTATTCGAGAAATTAATAGAAATAAAGATAATAATCATTATTTTTCATTAATTGCACAAAATAAAGCTGAAAATCGAAAACAATCACATATTAGTTTTCATAAGTTTAAAAATAAGAATTTAGTAAAATATGTACAACAAAAATTACTATTAGGTTGATCACCTGAACAAATTTATGGCAGAATTAAAAATTTTCATAAAGAGTGAGTTATTAGTTTTAAAACAATTTATACTTGAATTTATTTTGGAATGCTTGATAAAGTTACTAGTAAAAATTTAAGAAGAAAAGGTAAAAAACGAAAATCTAAAGAAAATCGTGGCAAGTTTAATGGTAAATCAATTAAAGAACGAGATATAAATGTTAATGATCGTATAACACTTGGTCATTGAGAAGGAGATACTATAGTATCATCACGAGGTAAAAGCAAATCATGTTTAATAACTTTAGTTGAAAGAGTATCACGATTTACTTTAGCAATATTAGTTAAAAACAGAACTACTAAAGTTATTAATAAAAATGTTAGTTATTATTTATCAATTCTTCCTAAAAACATTGTTAAAACTATTACTTTTGATCGTGGCAAAGAATTTTCAAATTGACAACAACTTGAAAAAAATTTAGATATAAAAATTTATTTTGCCAATCCATATTCACCTTGACAAAGAGGTACTAATGAAAATACTAATGGTTTAATTAGAGAAAAATTTCCTAAAAAATTTATTTTTTCAAAAACTAATAAAAATGAAGTTCATAAATTTATATTGTCTTTAAACCAAAGACCAAGAAAAATACTAAATTATCTTTCACCAATCGAATATTTGGATAGAAAAATAATTTAGTTGCACTTACCTTTACAATTTAGCTCTTATAAAACTTCTAATGAAAATTTTAAAAAATTGTTAAATAATTTATCATTTGATTTATTAAAATTAAAACATAGCAAGTTTTTTGGGGATAATGCATTAAACTATATAGAAAATGTTAATTTAGATTTAAAAGAAAGAACTATGAATATAATTTCTGAATTAGATACAAAAATATTAGATATTTGGCAAGAATTTTGTAATTTAACTAAGATAAAGTTTAAAACGTTGAGATTTCCTATATGATTAGATTTTTTTGAAATTGAAACTAAAATTTCAAATTCAGAAATTAATTCATTTTCAAAGTGAAAATATGAATTTTATGTTAAAAATCAAAAATTTTATTTTGAACATAAAAACAATATTGATTTATGATGACATAAGAATAAGGATATATTAAAAATAAAGAAAATTTATCAAAAGTTTGAGTGGAATATTGGAGGCAGTGGTCTTGATATTAAAGAATGTATTATTCAATTTAGGCATTCAGGCATTAGAATAAAGAAACCAAATTTTTTTCCTGCGCTTGTTAAAACGAATTGTAAACCAATAATTTGAGATAAAAAAATTAATAATTATAGATTTATAAGTATAAAAGAAGCTTTGCTTTTACAAAGTTTTGATTATAATAATTTTATATTTCCTGAAAATTTTTCAGAAAATGAACCTTTTAAAAGAATAGGAAATTCAATAAATGTAGATATTATAAAAGAAATCATTAATAAGTATAGAATATTAATTGAAAAAGTTATATAAAATTATAAAGGAGTTATTTAAGTAATTATGTTTAAATTTAATGATAAATTACCAGTTGATATAAGACCAACAACTAGTATTTACTCTACCTATTCAAGATTATCTTATACACTCTGGCATGCAATTGCTGAATTTGTTGATAATTCGACAGCAAGTTATTTTGAAAAAGAAAATATTTTAAAACAAGTTGAAAAAGATTATAAGTTAAAAGTCATAATTTTGTATCATAAAGATAATAAAAATAAAGAAAATCATTATTTAAAAATTATTGATAATGCTTATGGTATGGATTTGGAAAATTTTAAAAGAGCATTGCAAATAAATAAACCACCACAAAATAGAAATGGTAGAAATGAATTCGGTATGGGTTTAAAAACAGCTGCATGTTGATTTGGTAAAGAATAAGAATTAGTAAGTACAATGTATAGTAATAAGAGTGAATATTCTGCAATTTTAAATGTGGAAAAATTAGTAAATGAAAATTATGCAGAAATTATTAAAAAACATGTTGATAAAAGCACTCATTATACTATGTTGACTATTAGAAAGTTAAATAAATTTATTGTTACAACAAGACAAGAAAATAAAATAAAGGAACAAATTTCAAGTATATACAGAAGAGATTTAAATTATAAAAATATTGAAATCAAATTTGTAACGTCATACTATGATAAGGATAATGTTTTGATTTATACTGATGGTAAAAATAATTTTAAAAACTTTGAAGATATAGAATCATTAACATATGAATTACCAAAAGTTTTAGTAATTAAGAATAATGTGACGGATTTAGAAGAACGGTTTTATAAAGAATTTAATGAGGAAATTAATTTTAATAACATAAAATATAATCTTTCTGGTTTTATTGCTATTAGTGATAAATTTAGTAGACAAGAATCTGGTTTCTCTTTAATTAGAAGAGGAAGAGTTATTATTGGCGGTCGAGATACTAGTTATAGACCAAAAGATATTTTTGGTGATACTGGCAGTTTTACTTATAGAAGGTTATTTGATGAAATTAATTTAGATAATTGGCCGGTTAGTGAAACAAAAGATGCATTTGATTGAAATGATGGTTTAGAAGATGCCTTTATAAATAAAATAAAAAAAATATCAAGTCACTATAGAAAAACCGCTAAAGAGTATCGTGTGAAAGAAAAATCCTTTAATAATGTTAGTATGCAAAATTTAAATGTTCAAAAAGTAACCAGAACAGATAAACAAATTTTTAATATGTTAAATATTTCTAATAATAAAGTAGAATTTGAAAATTTTAAGAATATTAATTCTTTAAATGAAAATGATATCTTAACTAAGGTTGATATAAAAACAAACTATGAAGATAAAAATAGAATTTTAGATAATTTAATTACTTTAAAGAGTGAAAATGGTAAGAGTATTAATATTAATTTTAAACATGATATATCTATTAATCAAACAGAAAATTGAATAGATATTGTTCAAAATGAAAAAAATAATATTTATAATATTAAAATATATTTAGAACATCCATTTTTTAAACCTTATGTTGGAGAAGAAGATTTTTTATTATTGTTAAAACGGTTTATTATTGCATTAGCTGCTTCAATAATACAGTCAAAGTATATAAATCATTATAAACAAATAGACCCAGTTCAAATTTTTGAAATAATGAATTTATACTTAAAAAATGTATAAATCAATAACTTAATTAATTAAAGGAAATAGGATAATGGAAAATAATTTAGGAACATTTGATTTTATTAATGAAGATATTAAAGAAATTAATATTTCTGGTGAATATGTAAAAAAATTTAAAGAAATATATTATTCCAAAATAAAAGATATGGATGGCATAAATTCTATTTTAAATAATTCAATCAATATACTTTCAAAATGCATTGATAATTTAGGAATTCCAAATTCAAAAACAGGAGTAGTAGTAGGAAAGGTTCAATCTGGAAAAACTTCTAATTTTTTAGGACTATTATCACTTGCATTTGATAATAATTATAATTTGGGAGTTGTTATTGGGGGTAAAGATAAAGATTTATTACTTCAAAATGAAGATAGAATAAAAGAAGTTTTTGAGAGTGAT
The DNA here is from genome assembly GCF_964020195.1 of Spiroplasma endosymbiont of Lasioglossum villosulum. Taxonomy (NCBI): domain Bacteria; kingdom Bacillati; phylum Mycoplasmatota; class Mollicutes; order Entomoplasmatales; family Spiroplasmataceae; genus Spiroplasma; species Spiroplasma endosymbiont of Lasioglossum villosulum. The sequence goes on along the minus strand of NZ_OZ026539.1, from coordinate 162,000 downwards.
GTAAGTAATAAAAATAAATGTAGAGTTATAACCTCTATAACTTATCCTTCAAATCAGTTGGAAGAATGAATGAAAAATAATACAAATAAAAAATTAATAATAACATGTTTAAAAAATAAAACTCATTTAGAAAAATTATATAAAATTTTTAATAAAAGTAGTTATTTACAAAATCAAAAGATAATGATTATAGATGATGAAGGTGATCAATATAGTTTAAATTCTAATTATAATACTAAAAAAATTGAACCTACAACTTTGTATAAGCAAATAATTAAATTAAAAGAACTATTAATATATCATTCTTATATTTCCATAACAGCAACTCCATATGCTAATTTATTAATTAGTAAATTTAATGACTTATCTCCTTCTTTTATAGTTACAATAAATCCAGGGAAAGGTTATACCGGTTTAGATTTATTTCATGGTGAAGAAAGTAGTAGTAAGTATATAAGAAAGTTACATGAACATGAAACTTAAAAGTTAGATGAAAAAGATGTTGATTCTACAGAAACAGAATCATTTGAAAAGGCATTATCAACTTTTTTTGTAGCTTCTGCTTTAAAACAGATATTATTTGATGATGAAGAAGATATTTCTGAAATGCTCGTTCATTCAGAAAGACAAAATAATCAGCAAAATAGAATTTTTGAAAATATTAATAAAAAATTAAAAATATATAAAGAAAATTTAAAATTAAAGTCAGAAAATAAAAATTTTTTAAATTTTCGCTATAAATCTTATTTAGAATTTATTAATTTAGGTTTTAAAGAATATTTTGATAGAGAATTAGATATTAATAATGTAAAGGATAATGAAATATTAGAGGTTATAAATTCAAGAGTTAATCAAACAGAAACTCAAATTAAAAATTCAACAAACAAAACTAATCGTAATACCTCTTCAAAACCATTAAATCCTAATATTATATATAGGAGCTGATTTGGTAGAAAGAGGAATAACGTTTCCTAATCTTTTAGTAACTTTTATAACTAGAAGAGCAAAAAATACTACAAATGCAGATACAGCTTTGCAAAGCGCAAGATGGTTTGGATATAGAGAAAAATTTTTACAATATATAAGGATATTTTGTAAAAATTCAATTGATGAAGATTTTAAAAAAATTTTAATTGCAGAAGAAGCATTATGATTTGAATTAAAAGAATGAGAAAAGAGTGATGATTGTTTAAAAGAATGAAAAATTAGAGCAATTAAATTGGATAAGGATATTAGACCTACGAGAAAAGGAGCAGCAAAAATAGAACAAACTTCTTTGGTTGCATGATGTGCGCAAAATGCCATTATTAAAAATAATGAATCTGAAGAAAAATTATATTTTGAATTATTAAATAAAGCAATTCCACAAAAATATGGATTAAATATAATTCATAAAGAAATTACTTTTAATAGTATAAAAGAATTTGAACTAGATTTTGAAAATATTTCAACTAAAATATTAGATAAATGTAAAATTAAGTATGAAGATTGAGAAGAATTAAAAGATAAGAATAGTTATCCTTTAAAAGTGATATTTATGAGACCAAATGATATAAATAATTTTAAAAGAAAACAATATGAAAATGGATATGTAAGTATTTTTGCTGGTAAAAGTGGAAATTATAAAGGTGATAGATATTTAACTAAATATCCAAATAACGAAAAACATATTTTATTAGAAATACATATGTTTGATATAATGAAGAATAATACTATTCTTGAAAAAAATGCTATTTTTTATGCTTTATACATACCGGAAGAGGAGTAATGCATTATGTTAACACCGAATAAAATTACTGAATTTAAAAAAATTACTGAAAAACTTAATAATAATTTAAAAAAAGTTATTAAGATTAAAGAAAATATATTTTTGGGTACAAATAACGGAAAAATTATGGTTATTTTTAATATTAATGAAAAAAATATTACTACTAAAATTCTAGTTAATAAAAATATAAAAATTTATTTTAATAAAAAAGTTGAAGTAAATTTTGAAGAAAAAAACTATTTTTAATTCACTTATAATAGAGTTACTTTCCGAAGATAAAGAGTTATTAAATACTTTTCAATTATTTATTTTAAATTTAATTAATTATTATTCTGATATAAAAGAAAATATTGTTGATGAAGTAAATAAAATATGACAATTATTTGAACACACTAATATTTTTTATGATGAAAAAAAAGCAAATGGAATATTTGGTGAATTATTAACTATGTATTTTTTTAAAATTAAATTTAATATATCAATTATTGAATTTTGACATTCAAATTTTAATAATTTATTTGATTTTGAATTTAGATATAATTTAATTTTAGAGGTTAAATCAACTACAAATAGTTCTAGAATTCATAGTTTTAATCATGAACAAATATTTTCTACGCAAGAAACTAAAAAAGTTATATCATCAGTAATTTTAAGTAAAAGAGATAAAGGACTATCTTTATATGATTTTTCATTACAATTAAAAGAGATATTTAATGATTATGAATTTGCTTGTAAAGTAGATACTTTATTTTTTAAATTTGGAATAAGTGAGTTTAAAAAAGGCCCTTGTATTGATTTAGAAAAAACTATGTTAAATATAAAAATATACGACTCCCATTTTATACCGCAATTTCAAGAAATTCCAAGTGGTATAAAAAATTTAAAATATGATGTTAATTTAGAAAAAATACAATATTTAACAGAAAATACTGTTTTTAGTATTTTTAATAATTAAAAACTGATATATTTAAATTTAATTAATTATACAAGACAAAATTGACTTAAGATGTGAATATTAGGATTTGATACTAATAAAGATAATAAAAACATTAAGTTAGATGATAGACATGATTTAGAAACGTATAAAATTTTTATGAAAGAGTATTTATTACAAATTTCAAAAATATGTAATAAAGATACTTCAGTTATTTTAGTAGTTGGTGATGCAAATAATAGAAAAGTATGTAATTATTTTGATATTATGTGGGATAGTATTAAAATTGAAATTCCATTAAGATTAGAAGAAACTTATGAAGATTCAATAATTCAAAAGAAAAAAGTTACTAATTCTCTTGGAAGCAAAGCTGGTAAAGCAACAAGAATTGATAAAATATATGTTTTTAAATTAAAATAAATAAAAATTAATTAACAGTAACTTTGTGTTACTGTTTTTTTATAAAAGAAATTATTTTCACACATTATTAATGATTATTAACTATTATTTTCATCATTTAATAGTCATATATGTATGATTCTGACATTCATAAAAAAATATGTTATATTGTTATTAATTTAATAAATGTTCATTACTAATATAGATTTTCTGATTTATTTATATTAGTTTTTTTATTAAATTATTTAGTTAAATAAACATATTTTATTTTATAGATTAGAAAGAGAGAAATAAAAATGCCTAATAACAAAAAAGAAAAAAAATCTAATTTACCTTTACCTGAGTTAGAAATTAATAATAATGAACTAGAAAATAATATGAAAGCAGAATTTCCCAAGAAAGATAAAGATGTTACAAAAAATGTTGGTAAAACAGTTAAAAAAATCAAAAAAGAGAAGAACAAGAAAATCTAAATAATCGTTCTAATAGACAACCATTATCTGAATTAAATCCAAACATTAATAATTTTAATAATGATATGCTATCAGTTGCTAATAATTTAGAAACTAATGCAACACCCCTTTTACGTACTGAATCAGTAACAAGACTTTAAAAAAATATTTTATAGATTAGAAAGAGAGAAATAAAAAATGCCTGATTTTAAAAGATTGAATTCAAATGTGTCTTCATCATCTGAATTAGAAATTAATGATAATGAAAAAGTAAAGAAGTCTAGTGGAATACCATCACCAAAGAAAATTGCAAATAATGTTAAAAAACAATTTAAAAAAAATATGCCTATTATAGGACCTGTTGCAGTTGGTGGAGGATTACTATTAACATAGGAGCACTAGCAGCAACAGCATCAACTGCTGTTGTCGCTTCTATTGCTGATAGAAAACTAGAAACTAATAAAGCAAAAAAAGAAAGTAAACAAAAAAATGAAATATTTAAAGAAGAACAAATGGAATGTTTCAAATCAAAATTAGCAAGTCAAAAAGCACAATACGATTATGAAAGAAAAACATTTGAAGTGGGACTGGTTGAAAAAGAAGTAGAAAACAAAAAAATTAAAAATTGAATTAAAAATGTTAGATGATCATTTAGAAAAACTAAATAATAAATGTAATAGAGAACCATTGTCTGAATTAAATCCCAATATTAATCAGTTTAATAATAAAATAGTATTAGGTGCTAATAGTTTAGAAACAAATATAAATAATAGTGATAAAACAACATTAAGACCAAGTTTAGGTTAAAGGAAAGGTAGAAAAATTATGTTTGGATGATTAGATGATATTGCTAAAGGTATAGAAGATATTGGAAATGATATTGGTAAAGGTGTAGAAGATATTGGAAGAGGTATAGAAGATATTGGAAATGATATTGGTAAAGGATTAGAAGAAATTGGTAAAGGTGTAGATGATATTGGCTCAGATATTAGTGGCATTTGAAAAGATATTTCAAAAGGATTTGAGGATTTTACAAAAGACGTAGGAAATTTTTTTGAAAAAGGTTGACAAGGGATAGAATCATTTTTTAGTGATTTATTTGAAGGATTAGACTTTTTACTTTATGCTGTACCAATAGTTATTGGAGGAGCAATTGCTGCTGCAATAAGTATCAAAATTTATAAGTTAATAACTAAACTGCAAAAAGATAAACTAGTACGAATGAATCTTAAAGATGCACAACGTCAAAGAAAAATTAATAAAAAAATAGTCCTTTATTAGGAACACTTAGTGATAAAATTGTAAAAAGTAAAAATAAAATTAAAAAAAGAGAAGATAAACTGCAAGACACAGAAAATAAATTAAAAAATTTAAAAGCAAAAAATCAAAAATTAGAAGAAAAAGAACTTAATAAACAAGTTAAAATAGCTAAAAAGTTAAAAAAATTAATAATTTTCAAAATGAAGTAAATGATAGTGAACCATTAATTACTAGATATAATTCTTCACCTTCGTGTTCATTATAATATTTTTCTTATTTAAAAAAAGATTGCAACCGCAATCTTTTTTATTGTCAACAATATAATATTTTATTCATAATATTATTTTTATAAATTATATTAAGTTATTTGTTAAAGAATGATAATTAATTAATGAATTTTGCAAAAAATGAAGTTTTATAAGTAAAAATATAGTTACTCTAACTTATCAATGTTATAATTTATCAAAGGAATAACTAATATTAATTTATGAAAATTTAGATAGAAAGGTGCTATTGCCATTAATATGTTTTTTAAAAGTGTAAAATTCAAGAAGACAAATGATGATTTTGAAACAGATGATAATTCTGAATCAAAAGGTAATATAGAAGGAAAACAAGAAATAATTACACCTTTTAAACAGTATAAAAGTAAAGATAGTAAAAATCTTTTTGCTAAAAAAATGTTATTAAAAAGAAAACAATCAAAATTAAATAGTAAGAAAAAATTTAGTGTTCATGATTGAGGGATTGATAATACTAATTATGTTTTTATTGATTTTGAAATTGCAAATTCGAATAAAACAAGTGCTTGTCAATTAATTATGATAAAAGTAACACAAGGTAAAATTGTCAAAACTTATAGTTCATTAATTAAACCACATCCCGAAGAATTTACTTTTTCTCATGTTCATGGAATTACAAGTGAAAGCGTATCTTTAATGTCAAACTTTAAAGAATTATGAGTAGACATCGTTACTTTTTTTACTGAAAATACTGTTGTTATTGCTCATCACGCTAACTTTAACATTAATATCTTAAGATCATTAATTAATCATTATGATTTAAAATGTCCTAATTTTTTTTATATTTGTTCAGTTAAGTTATTTAGAAGAACATATGATTATCCTAATAACCGTTTAAGTGCTCTTACTCATAGTAATCAAATTAAATTTGATCATCATGATCCATTGGCAGATGTTACCACTTTACATAAATTAATTAATATACATTTCAGTGAACATTACCATTTAAAAACTTTATATAATAATCTTAATATTAAAATGGGAAAATTATTTGGTGATTCTTTATCTTAATTAATATAAGATGTATTTTTATATATAAAAATACTTTTTAAGTTTAAAGGTATAGTAAATAAAAATTTGCAAATTTAAAAATTAACATTATAATTATACTTATGTAGGGATATTAAGATAAATTATTTAAGTCAAATTGTATACAAAAGAGGTTACAGTTATGGAAAAAGAAATAGATGTTGCATATGTTTTATCACCATTGGATACAGTCACCAATGTTAATGACAAAAGTGTCTTTTCAATAAAAACACATCTTGTGCTAATAAATAAAATACTTAAAAGTAAGTAATTACTGGCTTTTAATTAGTATTAATGATTATTAATCAAAACAGTTGCTATTTTTAGGTGCAGCACTAATTCTTTAAATAATATTTATATCTTGTATAAAAGATAATGAATTATAATTGAGAAGATTATTAACTAAAATTCAATTTTATTTAATAAAAGTCTAAAAAGTACATGAATATTTTGCTTGTTTATGATAACATTACTAAAGAAATTAAAAATAAAATTTCTTATTTTTGATGTTATTAATTTTGATATGTAATATTTTATGAAATGGAGGTGAAATCAATGAAATATGAGTATGAAATTATTGTAATTGGTGCTGGTCATGCTGGTGTTGAAGCGGCATTATCTTCTGCACGAGCAGGTCATAAAACCGCTATTATTACTCTTGATAAAACTAAAATTGCATTAATGCCATGTAATCCTTCTATTGGTGGACCCGCCAAAGGAGTTGTGGTTCGTGAAATTGATGCACTTGGTGGCGAAATGGCTAAAGCAGCAGATGCTACTGCTTTGCAAATGAAACTATTAAATCATTCACGTGGTCCAGCAGTTTGAGCTATTCGTGCTCAATCTGATAAAATTGCTTATTCACAATATATGCAAAATGCAATAAATAAACAAGAAAATTTAACAATTTTAGAAGTTATGGTACAATCATTAATAATTGAAGAAAACACTGCTAAGGGTGTTATTTTAGAGAATGGCGAAAAAATTACTAGTGAAATTGTGATTTTAACTACTGGCACTTATATGACAGCTTTAACTTTACAAGGTCATAATAAGAAATCAGAAGGACCAGATGGTCAAAGAACAAGTAATGGTATTTCTGAACAATTAAAAATTGTAGGCTTTAATATGATACGTTTAAAAACAGGAACACCACCTCGTATTAAAAAAAATAGTATTGATTTTGACAAAACTAATATTGAACTAGGTAGTCATTTACCTTTAGCATTTTCATATGAAACTAAAAATTTTTTACCATTAGCAAAACAGTTACCTTGTTATTTACTTTATACAAATGATAAAACTCATACTATTATTAATAATAATTTAGATAAATCACCAATGTATAATGGTGAAGCACAAGGTACTGGACCACGTTATTGTCCAAGTATTGAGGATAAAGTAGTACGTTTTGCTGATAAGCCTCGTCATCAAATTTTCTTAGAGCCAGAATCACTTGCTTTGGATTCAATTTATGTCCAAGGTTTTTCAACATCGATGCCAATTGATGTGCAAGATAAAATGTTGAGAACATTACCTGGTTTAGAAAATTGTGAAGTATTAAAATGAGCATATGCTATTGAATATGATGCTTTTGAACCAACACAATTATGACCAACATTGGAAACTAAATTAATTAAAAACTTATTTAGTGCTGGTCAAATTAATGGTACTAGTGGTTATGAAGAAGCAGCGTGTCAAGGTTTAATGGCCGGAATTAACGCACATTTAAAAATAAAAAAAGAAAAACCATTAATTTTAAAGCGTGATGAAGCATATATCGGAGTTTTAATTGATGATTTAGTAACAAAAGGAACAGTTGAACCTTATCGTTTATTAACTTCTTTAGCTGAACATCGTTTATTATTACGAAATGATAATGCTCAAACAAGATTAATTAAATATGGTTATCAAGTTGGCTTAGTTAGTGAACAACGTTGATCACAATTTAATATTCAACAAAAATTAATGTCTAATATTGTTGAAAAATTAAAAACTATTAAAGTTAGTCCCAATTCAGAAGTTGCTAAGTATATTAATAATAATAATTTAGGTCCAATTCCCGATAATCATATTATTGCTTATGAATTATTAAAACGTCCAGGTGTCAAATTATCAATGTTTACTTCACAGTTACCTTTAATAAATGATTTACAATATCATCAATTAATGGAATTAGAAATTACAATTAAATATTCAGGATATATTAATCAACAACTAAAAATGGCGCAACAAACTAATAGTTTAGAAAAAAAACAAATTCCTGGTGATATTGATTATGATTTAGTAGAAAGTATTACTGGTGAAGCTAGAGAAAAATTAAAGCGTGTTAGACCATTAACAATTGGTCATGCTACAAGAATTTCTGGTGTTAGTCCTGCTGATATTCAAGTTTTATTATTTTTTTTAAAACGCAAATATCCAAATTTAAATATTTAATAAATTAGCGATTTTTTAATTAAGTTCGCTAATTTTATATATTAAATATTTTACTTGCATTTTAAAGTTTAAAGAAGATTTTAATTTGTGATGACCAAAAAAAATTAAACAGTAATAAAAATTGTAAATCTGAAACAATGACACAGATTTAAGGGGTGATAAATTTATGAATAATGAAAAACAAAAAGAGTATAAGAAAAAGTGAAAGCAAAAAAGAGAAAATATGATCAAGAAAAATATCAAAAAAATCAAGAAAAAATAAATCAATATAATCAAAGACCTGAAGTGAAAGCAAAAAATCAAGAATATGCTCAAAGACCCGAAGTGAAAGCAAGAAGGAAAAAATATTGGCAAAGACCCGAAGTGAAAGCAAGAAAGCAAAAATATGATCAAGCTTGATATCAAAAAAATAAAGATAAAAAACGAAAATATGAGCAAAGACCTGAAGTGAAAGCAAAAAAGAAAGAATATGCTCAAAGACCCGAAGTGAAAGCAAGAAGGAAAAAATATTGGCAAAGACCCGAAGTGAAAGCAAGAAAGCAAAAATATGATCAAGCTTGATATCAAAAAAATAAAGATAAAAAACGAAAATATGAGCAAAGACCTGAAGTGAAAGCAAAAAAGAAAATATATAATCAAAAATTATATCAAAAAAGGAAAAAAACAAAACAAGAATTACAATTTAATAATAATTATCAAAAAGAAGTAATGGTAAATGCAATCAACAAATTAGCTGATGAATATCCTCCTGCTGCACATGTTTTAAGTGAAAATCAAAAAATTTGAAAATCTTATTTATAAAATAAAAATAAATTAAAAAAATGAATTGATAAAAAATAAATCTAATTCTTTTTCATGTAAATCATATATAACAATTTTCTTTTCACTCAAAATAAAATTAAGTTGTGATATATAATTTTTATCAATTAATTTAATTAAAATACTATCAGTATCTTTATTATATTTAAATTGAAAATTATATAAACTTAAAAGTGATGATGCTACAAGATTATTGCTTGTTTTTAAAACAAAAATTTTACCAACTCCAAATTTATCAATTGGCCCAGTATAAATTAATTTACCATATTCAATAATAGTACAATTATCAATAATATCTTTTGTTTCATCAATCATATGAGTTGTTAATAAAATAGTTTTTCCTTCTTTTTTTAAATCTTGTAAAACAGAAGTAAAAAATTTTCTTGATTCTGAATCTAAATTAGCTCCTGGTTCATCTAAAATAACTAGGTTTGGATCATGTGCTAGGGCAACAATCAACATAATTCTATTTTTCATTCCTGAAGAAAATGAATTTAAAGATTTATTACGTGATTCTCATAAACCAAAATTTTTTAATAATCTTTCTAAATTTACTAGTAATTTACTTTCTGAAATTATTGTTGTTTTACCTAAAAATTTCAAAAAATTATAAGCACTTAATCCCTGAGGAAAATTTTCTATATTCAAAGAATAGCCTAAACTATTTTTTGAAAAAGTTGTTCCCGCTTTATAGCCATTAATGGTAATTAATCCTTCGTAATTACTTATTGGAATAGCACCAATAATTGATTTCAACAGTACTGATTTACCACTTCCTGAACGGCCAACTAAAGCATGAATAGTTCCTTCAAATACAGTAAAGCTAATATTATTTATGTGAAATTTCTTAAATTTTTTACTATAGTTTTGAACATTAATTAAAATTTTATTTTTATCATTTGTTGACATAAATACTCTCCTAACTAACTTATCCAATATTCTTTTTTAAGAAAAAACAAAATGATAAGAAAAATAAAACAATACACAACACACCGTAAAATAAACTAACAATCAAATTATTTTGTATGCTTGTAGTATTATTAACATCAATTTTATATTCGCTATTTAAATGAAAAGTAAAATCAGGATAACTAAATAAAGTATTTTTTTGAACATTAAAATCAATACTTGATAAAGCTAATGGTTTAAATCAAAAATTACCATAACATCCCATATAATTTGTTCACATTTGGTTTCAATGCTCAATAAAATTAAAATAGTTAATCAAAGTATATAAATTCATATTATTTTTAAATGCAATAAAATTTTCATCATTTAAAACTTTTTCTGATTTAACTTGATAATAAATTCATATTTGATTATAAATGTAATCTTCCACAGTTCTTAATAAAATATAAATTGGATTAAAAAAAAGATTATCATATTTGTTACGTAATGGACTGCTAAATTTAACATAATATCCACCATCTTTAAAAGCTCTTGTTCAATCATCACTAGTTAATGTTTTTTTATTACTACCTTCCTCAACATAAGATTTAGCAAGATCATATTCTAACAAATCAGGTATTTTTGATTTTTGTAAATAACAAAAATTATTAATTTCAAATTCATTATTATAATCTTCATATAATTGAAATAAATCTTTTTGAGTATCGTTATTAGATTCTTCAATTTTTTGTTTTAATTCTTTTAAATTAATAAAGTATTTATTAAAAACTAAAACTATTTTAACTGTTTTGCCATTAAAATCATTATGTCCATTTCAAACATCAATTTTACCTTCCATTTCACCACTATTAAATGAACTATTTAAAAGAAATCCTTCTTTTTTATAAAAATCTTGTCTTTTACTAATAACTTCCTTTTTATTAATATTTTGTAATTCATCAATTGTTAAACTATTATAAAAATCAGCAATATCTTTAGTTAAATTAGGATAACGAATTAATCCCATTTTATAATATTTATTAAATAACATTGCTTCTTTAATTTGTTTAACCAAATAAGGTCCAACACCTTCTTTAAAAGAAATTGGTAAATTTTCTGTTTTATTTAATATCAAAGAAGAAGGCAAACCACCCAAAAGGAATAAACTACAAAAAATAACAAATATTAAAAAAACCTTTTCTGATGAAAAAAACGCTAACATAGCTACCGATCCATTAGTTACTAAAATTGAGAAAAAAAGTAAAAAAAGAAATAATTTTAAAATAATTAAAATATAAAATTTAATATATATTATTTTTAGAATTACTCCTATGATGCCTCCAAAAACTAATAAAGTAATAATATTAGATACGATAAAAAATAATGAAGATAAAAATAACACGAAATATTGTGAAAGGATAATTACTTTTCTTGAATATGGCCTTGTTAGTATTAGAAGAAAAGAATTATCTTCAAATTGTGTACCAAATAACTTAATAGAATTCATTAAAGCAAAAATAAAAAGAAAAATGCTATACAAAATCATAATATAATATTGAAAAATAATGAAAAAAGTATTTGAACTTAATTTCAAAGTAAAAAAAACAATAGATATTGTTAAAGATATAAATATTGATAAAATAAATAAAAAAACTGTAATAAAAGAATAATAAACCTTAATAAAAATAAACTCTAATAATTTACCTAAATTTGCTTTTTCAACCATACCTCTCTTAAATAACCTCTCAATGTATTAGTTTATAATATTTTTATTTAAAAAAACAATTTTATTAATTTAGAAACAACAATATATACTAGCAATTATATAATCAATATTAAGCATAATATGAAAAATTTCTTAGTAGAATTTTACTATGTTTTATATAATAAATCTTGTTTTAATAGTATTAAATACAGTAAATGTTAAATTTTAAAACTAGTTATTATTTTAAAAAATAAAATAAGTAAAAACATAAAAAAACTTATAAAAAATCACTAAATATGATATTATTAGTGTTTATTATAAAACTTTAAAACATAATATAAAAAACAATTTTAGAATAATATAAAATGAAGTAAATATATTCAACAATTTAAATATGTCTTTAATTTGTTAAATTAAAAACATATTTTATCCAAGTTTGATTTTTATTACTAATGTCAATAATAGTTGTATTGAATATATTTAATTATATAAAAAGATTTATTTATGGGGGTATAAATTATGAAAAAATTATTAAGTATTTTGGGGGCAATAATTTTAAGTACTACTGCTACTACAAATATTATTGCTTGTGGTGGAAATAATGATGAACCAATACCAGAAGAGCATGGTAAAGAACAGAGTGATACTGATTTATTAAAAATAGCAGAAGAAAAAGTTAATAGTTTATTTGGGGATCTAATAAAAGAGAAAAAAAATATTTTAAGACCAGATAACTTTGCTAGTTCTGGACAAGAACTATTAAATCAAATTAATAATATTCCTGATAATCAAGAAATTACTAATCAAGATTTAACTAAACATTTTTATGACGTAATTAAAGAAAACATTAGTAATTTTGGTTCTGAACTAGGTAATGATTCTAATTTAAAATCATTATTTTCTGGTATTAATATTAATGAAATTTTAAAATTAAATACTGATAAATCAAAAATTACTAAAGTCGAATTTAATGAATGAAAAAATAATAATGCTTTTGGGATGGATGATTATAATAAAGAAAAGTATCAAATTGAATCTTGAAATCTTCTAAAATCAAGCCTAAAATTTGATTTAAAATGAAAAGATTTTGATGGTAATACATTAGATCGTGAATTAAGTATAGATTTTTTTGATATAAACTTTATTAATCAAAATGCTAATACTGAAGGCGTAATTGAAAAAGTAGCAAGTAAAATTGAAGATAATTTAAAAGATTATACTGTCGAAACTACCTTAGATTTAAAATGAAATATTTCAAAATGATGAAACAGTAATGAGTTAAAAGAAGACATTTTAGAAAAAATAAAAACAAAATTGGGAGCTAAGTTTATTGTTCGTGATCAAACGAAATTTCATAATTATCAATTGCCAAATAATAATAATAATTGAAGTGTCACTAAAGAAACACAAAATGATTTTCAAAGTATGGCACAAAAAGTATTTTTAAATCAATCAGGTTCTGATGTTAAATCAATTTTTACTAATAAAGCTAATTCATATGCACAAACCTTTGAAAATAAATTTGAAAATTGAAAATATAGAAACAAAATTATTTCAGATCTAGATAAAGTAAGTTTGTTTGGAGAATTTGAAATTAATAGTTGAACATATTATAATTTAACATTAGACCCTATTAAAATTCCTGTTGTCATCCGCGATACTATGTCAACACAAGATCGAATTAATAATACTGCTGATAAATTAGCCAAATTTTGTTCTAAAGATGGTATTTGAAACAATCGTCTTACTATCAGTAAGTTTGAAGGTGACTTTACAATGAAAATGAATAAAAATGATTTTAAAGCTTACGAAAATAATAATTTTAGTGATACTTTAAAATATTTAAAAGATAAAACTACTGATTTAGCAAAAAAGAATCGTTTTTTTCAAAATAATGATTCACTAGAATTAATTAATTGTCATGAATTAGGGCAAAAAGGTCTTAGATGACAAAACACGCAATTAAATTCTAAATTAAAAAATAATAAATATATTATAGATAATTTGTCTTTAGGTACTGTTGATATTTGAATGTATTTTAATGGTTATGTTTTATCTTTAGCATATTCTTTTGCTCCAACTTATGCGGTAATAGAGGGTGATAATAATAATGTTTGAAGTTAATATAATAATTTAAAAAAAATTATTAAACCTTAAAGATAGATAATACAAAAATTAGTAGTTTTTTAATTGAAAAATTACTAATTTTATATATTAAATATTTTTTTAAAATGAAATCTTTTTTGATTTTAATTTTTAAAATTTAGCATAGATTGCATTTATGATGAACAAAAATAAAAATTGTAAATATGTTCAAATTTAAGAGATGATAAGTTATCAATAATGAAAATCAAAAAATTGAAAATCTTATTTATAAAATAAAAAATTATATAAAAAGTATTAATTATATTAACTATAATTAATATGTTGATAACACAACATATTCATTAATTTTTTAAATTTAAAAACAATTAATTATTAAATAAAATTGATTAAGTAAAGGAGTAGTGAGATTTATGAATAATTCAACAGAACAATCAAGAAATGAAACAACACGTTTATTAGGAGCAAATATGACAAATACAAGTACAAATACAAGTTGTTTACAAAAAGATTTTGGTTGTTGTTGTATCACAATGTTATCATCAACATTACTTTCAACAATGGGCTTGGGTGTTGGTGCAATATATGGTTTAATAAAAAACAATGATGCTAGTAATCTCAATAGTGTCGGTGTAGGACTTTTTTTATTAGGTGCTATAACAGGTCTTAGATGTGGAGTTACAATTAGGAACTGGTTAATAAATAGAAATAATAATGAGCAACAAAATAATTTAAACATTGGTTATGATAATGGGGCGCATTAATTTAATAGATAGATTTAGAAATAACAAAGAACGATATAACTATCGTTCTTTTTTTGTTAAAAGATTAAAACTTCATAAAACTGTCGTAGAAGTCAAATAGTGAGTACGAAATGTAAATACTTCTATATCAGTATAAAAGAGCATTTAATGTTAAGCAAGTTAAAATGTTACACTGTATCGCTTAATGTAATTATAGATTAATTTGAATAGCCTTATTATGGCTCAGTAAATAACCCATTAATCTATATTAATAATTACATTTGTATTATTTAAAAAAATAGGGGGTTTATATATAAATACATACCTCATTAACAATATCATAACACAATAAATAAAATAAAGGAGAAAAATAAATATGAAATATATTTACTTATTAAAATATGAAGTTAATTATACAGGTCAAATAAAATATAAGGCTTTTTCAACTGTAGAAAATGCTACTAACTTTCATAGAAATTATAAACATCATTTATTCAAAGATGCTTATATTGAAAAATATGAAATATTAGTAATGGAATTAGACATAAATTTAAATAATAAGGAATTAAATAAAAAACTTAATTAATGAAAGGAATTAAAAATGGAAGAAGAAAAAGAAAATGAAGAATTACAAAATAAATTATTAAAAGAACAAATTGAATTAATTGAAGAACAAAAAGAATTTTATAAAAAATCATGAAAAAGTAGAATTATATTTTTAACAATTGGAATTATTATTATGATTTTAACATTAATAATTATTGCTTCTAAACATTAATTGAAAGGAAAAATATTTATGGAATATAGAGAATATAGAATGGTTGGTTCTTGTGATAAATATAGAAAACAATCTTCTTTTGGTAATAGATTATGTAATAAATGTTTTTGATTATTAATAGGTAGAAATAAATATGAGTAAATTAATTTTTAAAAAAGAAACACATCAATATTTTTTAGAAGATAAAGAATTAATATCAGTTTCTAGAATTATTGATAATTATTTAGGTTTTGGATATAGTCATATAGCCCGAGAAGTATTAAAAAATGCTTCAGTTCGTGGTAAATGAGTTCATAAACTTAATGAATTATATTTACAAAATATTAATGAAGAAAATATTATTAATAATTTATTAAAAAAATTAAAACCTTTAACAAATAATATAAATTATTCTTATTGTAAAAAATCACTTATATTTTTAAAAGAAAAATTTAAAGATAAAAATAATTATGAATTTATTATTGAAAAACCTATTACTGATAATTTAATTGCTGGAACTCCAGACTTAGTTTATTTAGATAAAAAAGAAAATAAATATTATTTAGTTGATTATAAAACATATGCTTGTATTGATGAAGATAAATTAAAAAGAATTAAATTACAATTAACTGCTTATTATTGTATGTTACTTGAGAATGGTATAACTCCATCTTATAAAACTTATGTTTATTTAACTAATAAAAATAGTCAACAAGAAATAAAAATAGAAATAACAAATGAATTAATAATTGAATGAATGAATGCAAAAACAAAATATTTTAAAGGAGAAGATAAAAATGAAAACATTTAATGAAATAAAAAACGAATTAACAATCAAACAAATTAAAGAAAATATTAAATATTTAAATGAATTATTAGAATATTCGCATGATGAAGTAATTGAATTTGAAATTAGAAAACAAATTAAATATGAATTAAGTTTATTAAAAACAAGGATAAATAAGTATGAATAAATGTAAATATTGTAATAAAAGAATTTGATTAAGTAAAAATTGATGTATGAAATGTTTAGAAAAAATAGTTGATGAAATAACAAGTAATAAGAAGGATGACAATCATGGATAAATCAATTTTAATTTTATTAAAACATATAGGCAAAATTAATAAAAAATTAGATGAAATTTTAGAAATATTAAATAAAAAAGGAGAATCAACTAATGAGTAATAATAAAAATGAATTAAAAATTCCTAATTTTATTAAAAGTAATAAAGAAGAATATGTAAAATTTAGAAATTATTATGAAATGATTATAAATTCTAGTAAAGATTTAAAAACTATGAATACACAAAGTTTAATTAATGCATTAATTAATTTATATAAGTTAAATCTTTCTATTAATCCAATTAAAAAAGAATTAGCATTAATACCTTATGGTGATGAATTACAAGTACAAATTCAAGAAGATGGTTGATTAACATTATTACAAAGAACTGGATTAGTAATTGATTTTCAAAGAGAAAAAATAACAACTGCACATAAATTTAATAAAGAAAATAATAAATGAGAAATTAATCCAGCATTAATTTTTGAAAGAAAAAGTATTAATACAATTGGTTATTATTGTTATATTTCTCTTTTAGATAAAAATGGTAAAATTAATAATTTTTATAAAGGAATGACTGTTGAAGAAATTAATCCAGCATTAATTTTTGAAAGAAAAAGTATTAATACAATTGGTTATTATTGTTATATTTCTCTTTTAGATAAAAATGGTAAAATTAATAATTTTTATAAAGGAATGACTGTTGAAGAAATTAATCAACATAAAGATAAATATGGCAAAACTTATAATAAAAAAAGTCAAGAATGAAAATTAAATCATATATGAACTTCTGCTTTTGACCAAATGGCTTTAAAAACTGTTGTAAAAGCACTTATTCGAGAAATTAATAAAACACCAATTATTGTATTAAATAATCAAGATGATATTAATTTAGCACTTCAATTAGACCAAGGTGTAGTAATTGATGAAGAAACTATTGCTTATAAAGATAATAATGGTGATGAAGTTAAAATTATTAATTCAAATAATAATATTGATAATACTGATTTAAATTCTACCTTATCTAAATTAAAAGAATTAGAAAAAGAAGAAGAAATTATAGAAAATTTTGAAGTTTAATGAAAGGTAAATTTATCATGACATGTATGTGAACTGAATCATTAGAAACTTTAATAGAAAATAAAGTAGATAATATACAAATACAATGTGAAAATAAATCAGAAGAAAAACCAGATAAATATGGCAGAGTATACTGTTCTATTCATAGAAAAATAGTTGATGAAATTAATAAATCAAGACATAAAAATTGTATTAATAAAGAAAAATTAATTGAATATTTAATTGAACATGACACATTAGATATGGAATTAATAATTGAATATTTAGAAAGAGGTGTATTTGATAATGAATAAAGAAAAATTAATTATTTGATTAAATAAACAAATTAGTATTTGTTTATGTGATTCTTTAAAAGAAGCAGGTAAACTTACTGCTTATTATAAAGTACTTGAATTTATAGAAAATGGAGAATTTGATAATGATAATTTATAAATGTAATTATTGTAAAAAATTCATAATGGATGGTAATTGAATAAGAAATTATAGAAAAATTTTTTGATTCAAAAAAATAAAATGATATATGCATGAAATCTGCTTTATAGAATACGAAAATAAAGAACTAAATAAAGATAAGGAAAGTAAACAATAATTAATATTTAGGCATTTGACATATATCCTTTCTAACTCCTATTCCCTATTTTTTATTCTTGCTTAAAATATGTCAATGTAAGTCCTAACTATAACAGAGATTTTATCTCTATACAGAACGAAACTATAGAATTATTAAAATTTGGATAACATTATAATTCTATAGTCCACCGTTTATTTACGGTGCTGATGAGTTCATAAAAGGATGTGAAATAATGAGAAATATTAGAACTGAATGATTTTATAATGAAAAAAGTCCAAAAGAAATAAAATGTCCAACAGTTGGATTATTAAAAAATAAAGAAGATGCTTTATGTTATTTATTAGCATTAAATTTATATCCAAAATTATATCCACAATATATTTATTATTCATGAATATTAGAAAATAATACTGGATATTTAATTATTTGTGGTAATAATCGAGATACAGTAGGAAATATGCAATTTAAATTTATAAAAGGAGAATAAAAAATGCCAAATACAGAAAATTCACAATCAAATTATACTTTATTAAAATTAATAAGAACTGGAATAAGTCCAATTTGTGCAATGATTGGTACAAGTGCTTATTATGGTCAACTTATAGGTAATCCAATATTAGGTAGTATTAATTCATTATTATTTAGCAAAAAATTAGGTATTGATATATGAAATTTAAATCAAATGCCAAGTTTAAAAAGTAAACTATTAAATTCAAGTAAAAAAATAGCATTAGGATTAGGAACAATTGGAATAGTTAATTATGCTAAATTTACTAACTCTTCAATTAATCCTAATCCAACAGAAAGTCCAATAACTACTACTGTTGACCCTTTTCCACCAGATTTATTATTAAGTACTACTAATAATAATGATAATCATTTAATGGATTGAGATACATTTATTAGTCTTAACTCATATGGTATTGCAAATTTAGTTGCTGGAATTACTGAATTAATACCAAGTAAATTTGAAACTATACGTAAAATAGCAAATATGGCTACTGGTGGTTGTTTGATTAGTAGTGGTGTTGCTATGGGTATTAATAATGATTTTAATAATGCTTATGCAGTTCCTACAATAGTTGCTGGTGCAAGTGAAATTATTCATAATTTATTACCAATTGATACAAATCATAATAATACAGAAATGCAAGAAACACCATTTAATAATGAAACTACAAGATTAATTAATGATAATAGATTTACTATTAATAGTGAAACTGCAAGTCAATATTATGGTAGTGATAATATGAGTGAAGTACCATTAAATTATGATAATGCTTCATTAAATTGAGATTATAATCATATGAGTTTATAAATAAATAAAAATGCCTTTAATAGGCATTTTTTACTATTAATAAATACTTTTTATTTCTGGTTGTTTATTAATAGAATTTAATTTACTTTGTAATTTATTAATTTTATTTTGTTTTTTAAGTGCTTTTTTATTAGGGTCTGTTAAAGATTTACCAAATGCAACTAATGCTTTTCCTAATTTAATTAAAACATAACCTCCATTAATACATAAATTAGCAACTATAATAATTGCTGTAGTATCCATATTAATCACCACCTTTCTAAAATATTTAATTAATTTTTAATACAATTTTTACTATAATAAATATAATTAAACCAGCAACAGCCGAAGATAATAACACTCCAATTAAACCTAAAATAATTTTTATAATTTTAAAAATCATAATCTTATTCCTGTAATTCTTCTAATTTTTTAAAAATATAATCTCTACCCATACCCCACATTATTCTATTGTTATAAACATTAATTTCAGTTTGTTGGTTATTATTATTATTATTTGCTATTCATAAACTACTTTTTACAACGCTTGTATCTAATTGATAATAAAAATTAATTATTTGTCAACTATAATTTTTATTATTTTCTTGACGTGTATAATCCCCATAACTTATATATATTCTATAATGTGTTTTATCTTTAAATATATATTTTATATAATTTTGATTATTATTATTTTTATCTGTTATAATTTCTCCTACTTCTTTTCAATTTGAACCACTTGGAGTTGGTTGTGGTTGTTTTTCTAATATTTCATTAATTGCTTGTAATAATTTTTTATTTTGAGTTTTTAATATTTGATATTCATTATTTTCTAATAAATCCTTACAAAGTAATGAATTTTCTTCATCATTTAATGAAACTTCATTTGTTTCAGTATTATATTTAAAATAATCATTTGAAAATTTTTTATCTTTTATTTTTTCTTTTAACTCATTAATACCACCAACAATAGTTTTATTAGTAGTTTCTAAATTAGGATTTTCAGTACTAAGAGCATTAATAGTAAAAGCATATGAAAATTTATCTATATCCACTTTATCTTCTAATTTTTTATCATTTTCTGATTTATTATAATAATTAGTTAAATTTGCACTAATGGTATTAGTTTCATCAATATTAATATTTGAACCAACAGTTAATTTATCTTGTTTTTTATCTAATAATTGATTAGTTTCTTGTTTATTATAATAGTTAGTTAAATCTGGAATTTTACTATCAACATATTCTTTAGTTGTAGCATCACTTAAAAATGTAGGGGTACCAACATCAATAATTCTTTTTCCATTAACATCAATACCTTTATAATCTTTTGACTTTATAAAATTAGGATTATCTTTATCAACTTCTCATAATGAATCAATATTACTATCAACATTAAATTTTAATTTAGGTATAGTATCACTAACATCTTGAATAGTAATACCAGTACCTTCAATTAATCCCATTTTTTGTAAAAATGTTTTATTACCAGAATCTCAAGTAATAACTCTTGTATCACTTTCATCAAATATACTAGGTGTATTAAAATTATCTGTATTACATGAAATAGGATTATTAATTGCTTTTCTTGGAGTATGTAAATTTGCTTGTTGTAATAAATTATATACTTCCATTAATACATAATCTGGTTCACTTGGTGGACTAATACTACTTGATAAACCATTACCACTAATAGATACTGAACTTCTTATAAATGCCATTCCATCAGTTAAATAATATATAGTCATTCTTGCTGTTGCTCTTTTAACTAATTGTTGTTGAGTTTCATTAAGATTTTTAAATCCTATTACTTCAATTTGATTACCAGTAATAGTATTAATTCTTTCACTTGAAATAGCAATTGCCATAATAGTAAAATCAGTTTTAGTATTATCAGTAGTAGTTTGGTCTGCATCTGGTATAAAACCATATATAGTTTTTAAATCATCTTTTGTAATATAATTTAAATTTACATTTCAATCAATATTATTTTTGTTTTCCATAATCTTTATACCTTCCATATCCTTGTACTGCTTGTGATTTATTAACCGTACTAATAACTGATTTATTAGGTTTAGTTACTGCTCTATTTAATTGACTAACATTTTTTCTAACAGTAGAATTCATTTCTTTTCTAGTTTTATTAACTCCACCTAAATACTCTCTAATAAAAACACTATTAGCACCCGTACCATAAGCACCCATAGATTTACACATATCAATTCAAGTTTCTCTTGAAACATTAAAATAATCATATGATTTACTTAAATTTGTTCTATATGTTAATGTAGCAATACCATACGTACCAGATTGTGCTTGTACTACGGGAGTTCATATACCACCTGCTAATGCACTACTAGAAAGATTTACATAAACTCCAATCATACTGTCATAATCTTCTTGTGTTAAAGAATTCATTATTATTTCTTTACCTTTATCCATTAATGACTTACCATTTAAATATTGTTTTTGAATATGTTGTAATTTAGCAATATTATTATTAGTAATATGTGTCATTATTTTTTTATGAATTACTGGTAAATTTGTTAATTTTTGTAAAACTTGTTGAAATTCAGCTAATTCTTTTTGAGATTTACCTTGTCCTAATACTTTTGACATTAATTGATTTTTTAATATTCCTGCTGGATTTTTTAAAAAACTATTAAATAATGAATTACTTTTTTTAAATTTTTCTATTAATTCAGCAGTTTGTATATCACTAACAGCAGTTTCTAATATCATTCTTAATAATAATATAATAGGCATTTAAATTACTTCTTTATTACTTCTTTGTAAAAGTTACTTGTAAAGAACCATCATATAAAGTTTTACCTTCAACATTTGCACTTGTTGCTGTTAAATTTAAAAAATTAGCATTACCTTTTTGATAATTAGGATTTTTAGTAATAACTGCTTTTTCTACTTCATCTGCAGTTGGAGTATCACCAGCCATAGTTATTTTTCCTAAATTAGTAAATTCAATTGCTGTGGCAATATCTATACTTGAAGTAACTGTAAATCCTTTAACTAAATCTGGACGTAATGCTTTACCTTCTGAAACTAAAAACTTATGAAAATTCTTAACATTACCATTTGTTTGTAAAACAAAAGTATTATCTTGACCACGATTAAATGGAAATGCTATTGATTCTTTATGAACTAATACAGCATCACATCCTAAAAAATTAAATGATTCTTGTTTATCAATAACTCCAGCAGGATAATTTCTTCCTAATCAAGGACATTCTATAATTTTAATACCACCAATTTCTACAATTTTACCATCTTTTAATGCTTGTGAAGCACTATCACTACCTAATGTAGTTGTTGATAATAATACTAATGGTTTAAAAAAACTAGATACTCATAATACATAATCTTCTTCATCTGTACCAATATATTCATCAGTAATTCTTGCTTTTAATGTTGCTAATGTATTTGATATTTTTAATCATAAAAGCATTCTATAATCATCTATTTTTGGATTACTTGGTAATGCAATATTAATAATTCCATTATCTTTGGCTGTTTTAACTGCTAATGCTAATAATTTTGCTACTAAATATATTTCTACTGATTTTGCTTTTGCATCAATTCAACTTGATGCTAAACTATCTGATACAAGAACATTACCATCCTCATATCTTGCACCTAATAACTTTAAATCTAATGTTTCTTCTTCAAAATTAATTTCTTTCTTTTTATTTAAAAGAATTTGAACTGTATTCACTGCTGTTAGAATATTGGCACCAGCACCTGCTGTATAATCTTCAGTAGGATTTCTTTTCGTAATATTATAAATAGCAGTACCAGCATCTAATTGTTCTCTATTTTCTACTGTTGCATTAATTAATGCTACTCTTTTTGATAATAAAACTTTTAAATTTTTAATATATTTTACTGATAAATCTAATTTACCAGTTGGATTACTTGGGTCATTAATTGTTGTTGATTGTGTTGTAATAATTGCCATTTTTATTCTCCTTTAATTTGTTTTAAATCATTTAATATTTCTTTTTGAAAATTAATTAATTTTTCTAAATCAATATTACTGGCTTTATATTCATTAATAATTTTTTCAATATTATAATCTTCTGGTAATTCCACTTTAGTAGTTCTAGTAATATTAAAAATATCAAAATAATCACTTTGAAGATTTTCATATTTTTCATTAAATTCAATTTTTGTCATATTTTTAACCTACCATTCCTATTTTTCTAGTATCTACTTCATCTTCTTTATTTTCTTTAAATTTATCTTTTACATCTAAAGAATTACTAATATTTGTATCTTTATTTTTATTAAATAAATGTGGAAAATCTTTATTTAATAATGATAATTCTTTATCAATATCTTCTTTATCTCCAAGATATCTTTTTAATAAATTAATATTTTCTTGTGATAAATCATATTTTTTATAACTTTCTGAATGTCTAATTTCTCTATCTTTATCAGTTTTTTCTTTATATAAAGCATTATATTTTTCTTCTAATTCTTTATATTTATCTTCTAAAGTTGGTTCTTTAGATTCTTCAGCTTCTTTCTCTTTTGATTCACTTTCTACTTGTTTTGATTCATTATCTTCGGGTTTTGATTCACTTTTTGGTTCTTTTGATTCATTTTCTTGTTCTTCATCTTTTTCTTTTTCTTCCATATTATTACCTTCCTTTTCTATATTTTCATTTAACATAATTACCACCACCTTTCTAAGTTGAACTTTTTGGATTAATTACTAATGATGTAGTCTGTAAGTTTCAATTAGCGTTAGTTTTTTCATATGAAGGTGGTCTTTGTGGAGGTATTGCTGAAAACGTAGTTATAAATTGATATTCAATAACAATTAAATTATCTTCTTGACTTTCATATGCTTTTGTTTTAAAAGTCATTATTTTAAATCATGTTGATGAAGATATTGTGTGACCACTACTTGGATTATCATTTGTTCATAATAAATCATTAATATATATATTATTTAATCTTTCTGCATTTGTTAAAGAAGCAATTTGACTATAATCTTCTTTATTATTAACATTAAATGTTCAATTATTATTACTATCATTATGATTTCCAGAATTATTATTATAAATAATATCCTTATCTTGGAAAAGAGCAGTATCATTTTGGTCATCTGGTAAATTACCAATATCATTTAAATTTATTTTAATAGGTGTAAATCAATTTTTAGAATTAGTTCAACTTTTTGTAGTTTCACCATCATAAGTTTCATATAACGCATTCATATTAAAATTAAATGTTATACTTTCATAATCTTCTTTAAATTTATCAACATTATCATAACCATATTGATTTACATAAATACCAATACTATTATGAAATTTACCTTTAACATCTTCTAAAATATGCGGTCTCATTTGATATCTACTTTGATGAATATCTGTTTGAGTAGTACTAATAATACTATTTGTAATCCCATATTGACTTTGATTACTTAAATCAATAAATATAGGATGCGCTCTTTCTATTAATGGTGGTGGTTGTATTGCTTGTGGATAATTAAATGGTTGGTCAAATTTAAAAGTATTATTTGCTAAAATAAATGTATTTTGAATTAATCTACTATTATTACTTGCTTTACCAACGGTTTGATAAGTACCACTTCAAATACTAAAATTATCATTAACAGCACCACTTCTATTATCTGGCATACTATAAAATGTGATTTTAAAATTACTTTTACCTACAACTTTAATATCAATCATATCAATTGCTCATTTTAATATATTTTTATTAGTAAAATCTGATTCTTTTAATAAAGGATTAATATCATTATCTGGTGGTAATAAATATATTTGTGTTTTATCAGTTTTATCTAATTGAACTAAATTATCAGTTGTAAGATTATAACCAGTAGAACTAGTATTATCATTAATATTAAATTTTGACATTGATAAACTATCAGTTAAATTAAATGTAAATGATGTCATATGACTTGCTGTTCCAGCAACAGATTGAATAGCATCTGGAGTATCATTTCTAAATACATCGAATGGAATTAATGCTGGATTAGTACTTTGTGAACTATATAATAATGTTGTATAAAAATTATATAATTCAGCAGATATTAAACCATTTATATAAGGAAATTGAGGTATTAATAAATTACTTGATAATTTAGCACCAATATCTAAACCACCAACAAAAGCATTCATAAATGAACCAAATACTGGAATAGTATTAAGATTAATTTTAATAGTTTCTCTAACTGTTAATGGTATTTCACTAATAGGATTATAAATAAAATAATGTAATGCATTTATAGTATTTAATTGCTTAAATTTATTATTATTCATATTATAATGAGTATTACCAATAAATTTTTTATTATTTTTATTATAATATTGAAAATATGGATTACCAGCAGTTGCATAATTATAATCTTCTATTTCAGCACCATTTAAAAAATTATTATCTCAATAATTTACTAATCTATTAGAAACATCTAATTTATTAGTATTTTTAGTTTTTTCAACATTAGTTCTTAAATGACCTTCATAATGTTTTGTTGCACCATCATCATAATTTGGAGCAATTACTTTTTGTCAATCTTGATAACTATCTAAAACTGATTGTCCTTGAACAGTTAATACATAATTTGTTTCTGGTAATGCTTGAAAACTTACTGGGTCATATGTACTACATTGATATTCTCATGGAAATAATAATTTACTTGTATATTGTCTATATTTATGTTGTTTAGTATTTTCAGGATTATTATCAATCTCTCTACCTCATAATGCTATTGAAATAGGTTCTACTGAACCATAAAAAGATATTTGACAATGAGTAACTGGTAATAGAATTAAATAATTTGAATCTAAAATAATATTATTATTTTCATCTAATGCTGGTAATGCTACTGGGTCAGCAGGTGCGCCTAATTGTACATATTGATTAATTGCTAATCCACTATGTGCTAATTTATCATTTAATGAACTAAAAGTACATTGAATATAAGCCAATTCTTTATTTTCATTATTATATGTTTTACTAGCAACTTCAAGAATATATCATTGTCTATCAACTTTAATTGATTTATCATTATTTATAACTTTATTAATTTCTGGAATCATATATAACTTATATAAATTTGAAACAATATTATTAATAAAATCAAAATTCTTTGGTTCATTTGGAATATTAATAACTACATTTTTAATTGCTTGTTCTTGAATAAAAGCATTATTTGGTGGTGTTGGTGAATAAGTAATACCTAATTGGTCTGATAATATATTCCCATAAAATACATCACCAACTTGTAATTGTTTATATGCTTCATCTGGATTATCTTTATTTTGAATAGGATAATAAGAATGGTCTCATACTGCTTGTATTGCTTCTCTTCCAGTAAAGATTTTACTAAATGAAGTATAATCATTAGGAATACTAGTTGGTGGTTTATAACCAGTTTCTGTTGAATTTATAGCACCTAAAATAATAGTAAAAGGACATACACGAAATTGTAAATCTTTATTTTGTGTAAAATCTTTTTCAATTTCACCAGTTGATTTTCAAACTGTTTTAATTAATTGATGATTTATTTTCGGTATCATTCCCATTTTTAATTTCTCCATCAATATCTTTTACTAATTTATTATCAAAATCAATTTCTTCTTTTCTCATTCTTCTATTTTCTTCAAGAATGTTCATTGCTTCTTCTTCACTAACACCTTCTTCTTGCACAAGAATACGTTTTCTATTAGTTAAATCTAATGCTAATTTTCTCTCATTAATTTCTAATGATTTTAATCTATCTATAATAGTATTTTCTTTAATTTCAAATGTTCATTTAGATTTATCACCATCTAAGCCCATTAATATAAAACATCTTTGAAATATTTCATTTCAATCACTTTGATTTAAAGTTCTTTTAATTCTTGTAGTTTCCATATCTCTACTATTAGTAATTAATACTTCTGCTTCAGTTTTTTGACTTGTAGTATCATTTACTGGGCTATATCCACTACCCTCAAATGCTTTATCAATAATAAATTGTATAAATGAAGAGTATTTATCTAATACTGGATTTCCTTGTATTATTGCAATTGGTGGTGTTCCACTAGTACTTCCCGGACTTCTTAAATTTGCTTGTAATACAAAATCACCAAATAATTCATTCATATCAATTGCAGTTGTAGTTTGATTTATTTCTTGTTGAGTAATATCAGCAAACACTCTTGTACGATTATATTTAAGTTCTTTTCAAATAATTTGAAACGTATGATTTAATAATTTTTGTAATCCTTTACAAGCAGTCATATCTGGATAATAATCACCAATAACTCCACCAAAGAAATTCTTTTTAGGTAAATTTTGCATAAATTTAACTGGAATAATACCTAAATTATGATTTTCTATTAAAGGTAATTGTAAATCTTTACTTATTTTTTCTTGTAATCCATCTAAAGTAACATAATCACTAGTAAAATATCTAATAATTTGATTTGGAGTATATGTTGTTTTAACATAAATACTTTGGTCATCATATTGTACTCTTGACCATGTTGATGCACTATATTCAGTTTCTAGTACTCTTGCCACTCTTGATTGAGCATATGGTTGAGCAAAATTTAATGATATTCTACCAGTTTTACTTTTATCAATTTGAACAATACTATAACCATAACCAGATTTAATATGACAATCTTGATAAAATAAACTATCAAAATTATTTCATTCTTTTAATTTTTCAATTGCTCTTTTATAATTATCATCTTCACTTGTTAAAGTATAACCATTACCCCATAATAATTTACTTGCATGATTTGCTATAATTTCTTGAAGATTTATCATACATCAATTAGGAGTTAATATTTCAGTATTATGATTATTCATATGTTATTTCCTTTCAAAATAAGGATTTATATTTGCACTTAAATTTCTAATATATGGTTCTATAGCATAATCAAAAGCATCTCTTAAATGGTCATTACCCGCTAATGGTATTTGTTTAATACTTTTAGGGTCTCATACAGCCAATCTAAATTCATCTAATAATGCTTGTGCATTCATACTAATATTTAAGCGTTCTGATGCCATTAAAGCCACATTCTTACCTATTCTAAACTCAAGTCTTAATTTCACACAATCTTTAAAATATAGTCATGAGTTAACTTGATATTTAATTGCTGTATCATTTAACATTTCAATAAATGTATAATTACTAAAATCACAATATACAGTTAAACCATATTCATATAACAAATTATTTTCTTTTGCTAATTTAATATAAAATTCAACTACTAATATTGCTAATTGTTTATTATCATAACGAATTAATTTATTTTCTATTTTTAAACAATCATTAATATGGCGTATTTGTAAATATGCTCAATTAATTTGTTGTAAAAAAGTATTTCTCTTTTTTTGTTTTCAACTATAAAGAGTATTTTCTGTAATATCTAAATAAACTAACATACCAATTTTAGTAGGTACTTCTTCAGTTTGTTTACAATGTTTAAAGTATTCTTCTAATGCTACCCTTAAAACTTTAGCATCATTAAAAATTGTTCTTATTTTTATTTTTTCTTCTTGCACATAAAAATCTCCTTTCATATGCTTTAAAAACACAAAAATTTATGATATAATTAATATAATCTTTAAGTTAAACTACCAAAAATAACTTATTAACTTTATTAATTATTCATATATTTATTTTTTTAATTTTTATAATATAATTATAACAAAAAATAGCATTATACTGCTATTTTTTTATTTTTTCTTCTAAATTTATTTTTTACAGTTAATCAGAATTTAAAATTAGGATGGTCTTTTTTATATATTTTATATGCTCAAAATAAACCAAAAAAATTCAAAGATATAAACATAAAAAATATACCCATTTTTTTTCTCTATGGCATAAATCATGTCCTTTACATGTAATTAACACCAAAAATACTATTCCAAACATTACTGAAAGTACTATTACATCTGCTAATCATTGCTCAATCATTTTTATTTTCCTTTTCTATTTATATTTTTCTTTATTGTACATTATTTTATTAAAAAAGAAAAGATAACTAATAAAAGTTATCTTTAAACGTTGCAATAGATTTGCTAGTTATTTCAATCGTTCTTTAAATATTATACTCTAAAACCAAACATTTTTCAACAATATTTTAACAAATTTGTTAAAATAGTTAGGATAAAAAAATAAATAGAAAGGTGTTAAAAAATGTTTAATTATAAAAATAATCTTGAATATGAAATTAATAGAATTATAACAAATCATGTTAATAAAATCCATGCTTTTGATGAATATTTTTTTCAAAATAGAGATAAAGATAGATATAAAGTTGCTAAAAAATGTAATCGTAGTATTATTTTTGAATTTGGTAAAATGATTTTTAATCAAAGAGTTTATTGAGATAAATTAAAGAAAAAATATTATTATCCAGTTTATGAAGAGTTTAATATTGAAAAAAGAGCAAAAATTATTAGTTGATTAAAAGAA
Source organism: Spiroplasma endosymbiont of Lasioglossum villosulum (assembly GCF_964020195.1). Taxonomy (NCBI): domain Bacteria; kingdom Bacillati; phylum Mycoplasmatota; class Mollicutes; order Entomoplasmatales; family Spiroplasmataceae; genus Spiroplasma; species Spiroplasma endosymbiont of Lasioglossum villosulum. Next base: position 131,919 of record NZ_OZ026539.1, on the reverse strand, counting down.
GAAATAATATCATATATTGGAAGAAAGAAACATTATCAAGATATACAAGATATTTTAAAATACACTTATGTTTCAAAAGTAACAATTAGTAAAATTCATAAAAATGCAAAAGTGCAAGAAAAATTACCAGAACAAAAATTTAAAGTTAAAAATAGTGAATTTATTTATATTAATGCTGATGATTGTTATGTTCCTGTTTGAAATAAAAATCATAAAAGAGAAATGCAAAAAATTCGTAGTATTAGTTACAATACTGGTAAAAAACAAATAGATAAAAATAGAAATAAGTTATCAAATAAAATTTATACTTTTATGGGTGATTATAAATATAGTCCTAAAGAAGATTATTTACAAGCAAATCCAACAGTTGATTTTACTTGAAATGGATTAAAAAATATTATGAATTTGAAAATGCTAAATTAGTAGTTTCTGGAGATGGTGCTGGATGAATATATAATTTAGCAAAATATTTAGGTGCTTATTATGTATTAGATAAATATCATGCTTTTTATTATTTATGAACTGCATATAAACCTGATAAAAGAAAAAATAAAGTTAATCCAGAAAATTTAAAAAACTTTTTAAAGTCTTGAAAATATTTTTGTAATGGTCAATATGATGAATTAATAGCATTTTTAATTGAAACAAAAGTAAATAAAGAAACTTTAAGGATTTTTGAAAATAATAAAGAAGGTATTATTAATCAACCTGCTGATTGAAATATTGGCTGTAGTGCTGAAAGTGATATTCAATATTTAGTTAAATCTCAAACAAAAGGTGCAAAAATATATGCTTATCCAACGTTAATTAATATGTTAATGGCTAGAGCCAATTATTTAAATAGTAGAAATTATATTAATAGTGCTTAAAATAATACAATTTAATATTTTTTAATTCTAATTTTAAGATTAGTATTTTTGTGTTATTTAAGTTAGAAAATCATAATTATATTTTTTAACATTTTTAAAATTTATGATATAATTTAATTAACAAATATTTAGATTTGCTAGTTTTATTGTTTGAAGTTAGAAAATCTATCCGTTATATTTATTCGTCCCATTGTTAGATAACTATCTTGGTGTTAAAAAATATAGTAAACTTGCACCAAATGTTATTAAACAAATTTTAAAATATTTTGCTGATGATAAAAAGTATCGTGATGTTTGTGATACTTTTATTGAAGGTTTAATAAGTAATAGTACAGTTTGCAGAACATATAAAAATTTGAATTACCAAAAGCTAATATTCCTAAAATAGTATTACAACCAAATCAAACATTATATATAAATATTGATGATGGACATCGAAAATTTAAGTTTAATGAAAAACACAATACTAAAAATTGTAAAAAATGTTCTATGAGATTAATAGTATTTTGTACTGGTAAAAAGAAAAATAGAAAATTAATTAATAAAAGAGCAGCATGTCAAATAAGAGTATCAAAAACAGAAATTGGTTCTGAAAAAACTGCAAAATTAATTGAAAAATATGGTAATTTATTTTTTGAAAATTTTGACCAAGCAAATTTAGTAGTTTGTGGAGATAGCACAAAATGAATTAGAAAAACTGCTGAAATTTTAAATGCTAAATTTATTTTAGATAAATTTCATGCTTTTCATGTTTTATTTCTTGGCATAATGGCTGGAAGAAGAAAAAATCAAATTGCTAAATTACACTATCAAAATGCAATAACTTTATTTGAAAAAGGTCAATATTATGAATTAATTGATTTTTTACAATCATTAAATTTGCAATATAAAAAATTAAAAGTTGGTTATTTTATTAATTCAAAAGATGGTGTATTAAACCAAGCACTAATTGAAAATATTGGTTGTTTTACTGAAACTAATATTAAACAAATTTTAAAAAAAATGATTGGTGATAGAACGTATAACATTGATATGTATACAAAAATGGTTAATTTTAAATGCTATCAAATAAATACAGCCATACAATTATTATAAATTAAAATCTAAATTCAAAAATAACTAAAAATATAATAAAACTTATTAAAGTTTACTTTAATAAGAATTTTTCAGTTATAAAGGTAAGTATTATTGTTGACTAATATTTAGTAAGTGTTAAGATTAACATACAATTGCATATTGAAGTCAAAATTATTCTCGTTTAACTTTATAATTTTAAGACAAATTTGAATATTATTGACAACATCGGTACGCTCCCTTTTATTTTCAATATCTTTATTTAATCCGACTGTCTCAGAAACGGGCAATCCTTGGTTTAATCACATTGATGGTAATTGGTGTTCTAATTGTTTTTCTTTTTTGTATATTTCTTCTTCTCAAATACTTTGTCTTCTAATTTGTTCTCTTGTAATATTTTTATTTTCTTTTAGACTATTATTTTTTAGTTTTTCATTTTCTTCAATTAGTTTTCTTTTTTTTAAAATTTCTTTTTTTATATTTTCTTGTTGTTGTTCAAGTTCTTGTTTTTCTTTTTTTTGATCTTGAAGCTGATTTTTTCAAAATAAAATATCTTTATATTCATCTAAAATTGTTACAGCATTATATTTAAAATTGTCGAAGTTAATATTGTTTTCTTTTTCTTGTTTTAATGACTCGATTTTACTTTTAAGTTGCTGATTTTCTTTTGTTAGTTTTTGAATTATTGATTGTGTTTGTGATATTTCTTCTGTATTTGAAATTGAAGTTGATGCTGGTGATACATAATTTTTGAATTTTGTTCATACTGTTCATATATCATTATTTGTTTCTTGTATATTTTCACTATCTGTTGAAATAATAGAAACTGTCTCTGAATTTTCTATATGACTTTTTGATGGGTTATCATTAATTATTACATCTGTTAATTGATTATTAGTATCATTTTTTACTGAATTTAAATGTTAAGCCACCATGTCTTTCTTTTTTTCTTCCTTTTTTATTTTTAAATGTAGAATTTGATTGGTTTAAAATATCTTTAATGTCTTGCTGTGCTATTATTTTTTGAAATATTTCTGATTTATTTTTGTCTGCCATTTTAATGCCTCCTTTTAACAAAAAATCCATTTACTTTCCTATAAAAGTAATTGGTTAAAATTTATATATACTATATAACAATTATATATTATCAAATTTTATGTATTTTACAATTAATTAAGTTTTTATTAAAAATAAATTTAAAGTATGTAAAATTTATATAAATAAGTTAAAGTTAATAGTAAATGATTTATTTTTTTGTTTTTTAAAATCATTGAAAAATTAGAGTTTCAAATAAATGATCTAGCAAAAGATATAAATAAGAACGTAAATGGGACTAAAAATAAAATTAAAATTCCTCATCATTACATTTTAGAAATAACAAAAGAAAATAACTTTGAAAATAATAACAAACCAAATATTACTATTAATAAAATTAATTGTCATAAATCCTTTTTATTTATATTCTTTATTATTTTTTTAATAAACGCTGAGTTATACTTGTAAGTGCAAGTAAATAAAATTGCAAAAAATTCTCATATAAAAATTTCATAATGCTAAATTTAGTTTAGAAAAAAGTAAGGAGTTTTTATATGAGTTATAAACATCTTGGCATAGATGAAAGGATTTATATTGAGAATCAATTGAAATTTAAATTTAAAATTAGTGAAATAGCTAAAAATCTTAATCGAAGTATTAGTACTATTATTCGAGAAATTAATAGAAATAAAGATAATAATCATTATTTTTCATTAATTGCACAAAATAAAGCTGAAAATCGAAAACAATCACATATTAGTTTTCATAAGTTTAAAAATAAGAATTTAGTAAAATATGTACAACAAAAATTACTATTAGGTTGATCACCTGAACAAATTTATGGCAGAATTAAAAATTTTCATAAAGAGTGAGTTATTAGTTTTAAAACAATTTATACTTGAATTTATTTTGGAATGCTTGATAAAGTTACTAGTAAAAATTTAAGAAGAAAAGGTAAAAAACGAAAATCTAAAGAAAATCGTGGCAAGTTTAATGGTAAATCAATTAAAGAACGAGATATAAATGTTAATGATCGTATAACACTTGGTCATTGAGAAGGAGATACTATAGTATCATCACGAGGTAAAAGCAAATCATGTTTAATAACTTTAGTTGAAAGAGTATCACGATTTACTTTAGCAATATTAGTTAAAAACAGAACTACTAAAGTTATTAATAAAAATGTTAGTTATTATTTATCAATTCTTCCTAAAAACATTGTTAAAACTATTACTTTTGATCGTGGCAAAGAATTTTCAAATTGACAACAACTTGAAAAAAATTTAGATATAAAAATTTATTTTGCCAATCCATATTCACCTTGACAAAGAGGTACTAATGAAAATACTAATGGTTTAATTAGAGAAAAATTTCCTAAAAAATTTATTTTTTCAAAAACTAATAAAAATGAAGTTCATAAATTTATATTGTCTTTAAACCAAAGACCAAGAAAAATACTAAATTATCTTTCACCAATCGAATATTTGGATAGAAAAATAATTTAGTTGCACTTACCTTTACAATTTAGCAAACTGTTTAATTAATTTGCAATAAATTGATTGTTTGATATTAAACTAAGATTTCTTGTATAATTATAAATAAGTATTATTAGTAGGTGGTTTTTATGTTTCGACGTTTTCTATTATTCACTATAATTTTGCCAACAATAACTACTATTAGTAGTAGTATTTATGCTTGTACTTGAAATTTACAACCAACAGTTTTATTAATAACAAGTTATCAACAAGCACAAAATCAAAACATTTATGACCGACTTGTTTATCAAAAGTTACAAACTTTTTATGGTAAAGATCATGTAGTAACATTGTTTAGTTCTCAAGATGATAATTATTATGCATTAATGTTGAGAAACTTTTTATCTACATATAATATCAAAAAAGTTTATATTTTAAATCCTAGTTTTCAAAAGTATATTCCACATCATAGTGAAACTAGTAGTTATTCTACTAAAAACTTAATTAGAGTATTACAACAATTTCAGAATGTTAAATTTTATTTTTTTAATAATATTATTGCTGATACGGTTAAAGTCACTAATAATATTTATGATATTAGATATAATATTGATAACGTAACTAGTAGCCATTTAAATTATGGCAGTAAAATTGCTGAATATTTTGTTGAAAATGTTCAGGATGGAATAATAAATAAAAAATATAACTTTGATGTTGATGACAACGGTAAATTGATAGTTAGAATTGGTATTATTAATAATATTGGCATTGATTATGATCAAACTATTTTGAATCAATTTGCTGAGATAATTAATGGTATTGATAATCCCAAAATTACATATAAAATTATTTATGCTAATCATCATGATAGTTTTGTAACAAGTAATATTTATAGTGCTGATAGTGTTGCCGGTGTTGGTCAGATTGCCCAATCATTATATGAGACACATGGTGTTAATTTTATTATTAATACTAATTATTGATATAACAGTATTATTGCCTATACTGCTAGGTTAATATCTTCACGTCCAACCTATAGTAAAACTATTAGTTTTGTTGGATCGAATATTATTAATAATAATGACTATGTTTATGATAATATTAATTATTTAGCTTTTGGTTTTATGCCTGATTTGGAAATTATTGATGAAACATTTAAAGAAGAGATTAATCCTAATTTTAAAATTATACCTAGTGCTTCAGAAAGTAAAATCCAAACTTATGGTGTTAATAACATTGATTTTACTAATCAGTATGGAGATATATAATTATGGAAAAAACAATATTGAAGTTACAAAAAATTAGTAAATATTATGATACTCGTGTTATATTTGAAAATGTTAATTTAGAAATAACACAAGAAATTCATGCCATTGTTGGTAATAATAGCGTTGGTAAATCAACATTAATTAGAATGCTTGCTGGTTTTGAACAACCTTCTAAAGGAAAAATTGTTATTAATAGTTTAAGAAAAGGATATTATTTTCCTCGTGATCCTAGTGAAATGCTTTATTTTAGAATGGCTTATGCTGGTCAAGATGATTTTTTCTTAGACAATCTTACTGTTAAACAAAATATTATACTTGGTAATGAACCAACTATTGCTAAAATTTTTCCTAATTGAAAAGAAGCTGAATTTAAAATTAATAATTTAATGGAAAAATATAAAATTAAGCTTAATTTAAATAAGAGAGTATCAACACTTGCGATTGAAGAATTAAAAAAATTATCTTTACTTCGTGCTTTATTCAAAGAACCTAAAATATTGTTGTTAGATGAACCAACTGTTGGTTTATCTGATAGTCAAAAAGTAGAGTTTTGAATGATTTTTAAAACATTTCGTAATGAAGAAATAACGGTCCTTTTCACAACTAGAGATGAAGAATTTGCTAAAATGGTTGCTAACCGAGTATCTTGAATTGAAAACTTAAATATTGGTAAAACAAAAGTAATGAAATTAGAAGAAAATACTAAATTGTTTACAACTAATTATTGAGGTAAGATTTTTAATTATAAAAAACCAAAATCGATAAATTCAGTACCAATGCTTTATATTGATAATCTTTCTTTGAATAAACCCAATATTTCAAATTTTCATAAAATTGAATTTGCAATTCGCCCTGGTGAAATATATGGTATTTATGATTATGAAAACCTTTATAGCGAGGTTTTACTTGAAAGTATAGTACGTATGATTAAAACGCAAACAGGACGCATTTTTTTTCAAGAACAAGAAGTAACTTATTTTAAACCACAAGAAATTAGTAATTTAGGAATTGATTGAATATCTGGACATTATAGTAATACTGCTATAATTCCTGATGCCACTTTATTTGAAAATTTTACCTTTTGAAATTATAATAAAGAAAAATATGTAACTAAATCCGGAGTTGTCAAAACAGCCGTTGTTAATAAAAAGGTACGAGAAATTATTAAAAAATATCAAATATTTAACGATAATAATATTTTTATTAAAATTAATAAATTATCAAAAGGAGAAATGCAGAAATTTGTATTAGCAAGAAGTATTGAAGAGCAACCACAATTATTAATTTTATCTAATCCATTTTCTGATTTAGATGAAAATTCTTCGTTATTAATTATTAAAAAGATAATAGAGTTACCCGAAAGTGGTTCAAGTATTTTAATTATTGATACTGATCCGTACTTATTACAATTATTGTGTCAACGAGTAGCAGTTATTTATCACAAACAATTTGTTTGTAAATTGGAAAATAAAAATGTTAAAGTTGAAATAATGAACAATCCAGCACTATGGAATGATTATCCTATTACAAATGAAATAATTGTTAAAACTGATAAAATGTATCAATTGCCACAAACAAAGTGAAGTTTGAAAAAGAAAAAAATAATTAGAACAATTAATTATTTGAAAAGACCATTTGTCAAAATTACTAGTTGAATTAATAAAAAAATGGAAAATATTAGGTCAAGGTTGGGTTAAAAGATGTTGGAAAATATTAAAAAATGAAATTTTTGATTAGTGGGTGCATTATTATTACTAATAACTCTATTTTTTGTTAGTTTATTAATGTTATGTTTACAAGTTAATCCATTATCATTTTGGAAAACTATTTTTATTAATCCTTTAACTAATTTAGTAAGTTTTAGTAATTTAATTGAAACATATAGTGTATTAATATTAACAGGATTAGCAGTAGCTATTACTTTTAAGTATCGTATTTATAACTTTGGAGTTAGTGGTCAAATGTTATTTAGTGCTATGATAACATATGTATTGGCAGTAGCTATTTTTAAAAGTGGTGGTTATAGTCAATGAATTACTCCTTTTCTTTTATTAATTGCAGTTTTAATTGGTGCTTTAGCTGGTTTAATTATTGCAATTTTAAAAACTTATTTTAAAATTCATGAAATTATTAGCACTATTTTATTTAATTTTATTGCTTGAGAAGGATATAAAGGTTTAATAGCCAGTAATGTTTATCATAACTTAAAAATTCCAACACAAATTACTAATCTTAGATTTTCATTAATTAGTGGACCTTTTAGCATTAGTAATTTATTTTCTGCTGGTATTATTATTGCTATTATTGCCTTATTAATCGCAATTATTATTTTTAATAATCGCACTCTTGGTTTTAAATTAAATGCAATTGCTAAAAACCCCGTTGCTGCAAAATATGCCAGATTAAATCCCCAATATCAGGGTTTAATAATTTTACCAATTTCAGGAGCGATAGCAGGAATTGCTGGTTATCTTTATTTTTTAGGAGTTAATAATAATTTACCTTCGCTTTCTGCTCCAATTCAAGAAGGATTTTATGGGATAGTAGTAGCTGCTTTAGCAGGATATACGCCAGGAGTTATTTTATTTTCATCATTTTTTATGAGTTTATTTATTAGTCCTATTGAAAATAATGCTTTTATGTATTTGAAAAATCTAGAAATTGCAATAATAGTATTATCAATAACCATTTACATTATTGGTATTTATTCTTTTATTTGGCATTACTTAACTCATTCTATTGCTATTAAAGAATATTTAATAAGACTAAAAAAGAAGTTAATATGAAAAAAAGAATTAATTAAGGATGAATAACAAAATGTTAAAATTGTTAATGTTGAATCAAAATCTTCAAAAATTTTTAAAAAAAATAAAATATTTAAAAGGAAAAGGATAAAAAAATAATTATGTTACTCTCATTTTCAACAATTTTAGTTAATACATTATTATTTGCTTGTCCATTATTGTTGTTATGTACAGGTGGAATTTTAAATACTAGAGCAGGAATTGTTAATTTTGGTTTTGATGGTATTATGTGTACTGGTGCTGCCACATATTGTATAATTGTTTCACAATTAAAAAATAATTTGGGTGTTGGAGTTGCAATTTTGGCATTTTTTATCACTATTATCATTGGAATTGTATTTGGCTTAATTCATAGTTTAGCAACCTTATTGTTTAGAACTAATCAATTTTTAGTATCAATGGTTATTAATTACTTTGGTTATGGATTAGCAGTAATTTTACCATTAACATTTACTGGAGAAATAAATTATTCATTAGCAAGTATTTATATTTATCAATTTTCTTGAATTGCAATTTTGGTAACCTTTTTAGCAATTTATATTTTTGCAGCTATTTTATTTTTGACTAAGCTTGGATTATACATTAGAGGAATTAGTGAGAATCCAACCGCAGTAGCTTTAAATTATATTCATGTTCGTCGTTCTCGATTTTATATTTCGCTATTTTCTAGTTCTTTAGCTTGTTTTTCAGGTGCTTTATTTGTTTATGTACTTCCAAGTACTTTTATTTATAGTAATAATTTTGCTGGTATTGGTTTTTTGGCAATTGCTTTATGAATGATGGCACACAGTAGATTTTTTTTAACTTCTATTATTTGTTTTATTTTTTCTTTTTTATATCAGTATATAAATGCTTCACAAACATTTATAGTTATTAGTAATAATATTCCAAGTTGATTATGAGGTATGTTTCCATATTTAATAGCATTAGTATCATTAATGATTTTTCGTCCTAATACAGAATTGGTAAAAAGTTGAGCGCAACCTTATGTTAAAGCAGGTAGAAAATGACAATAAAATTATATGCTAGCAATATTTTAAAACCTTTATCAAGTTTAATAAATATAAATGTTTTAAATGTTTTTTAATAAATTAAGTTTTTATTTTTATTGTGTATAATAAATTTATTAAACAATGAAAAAAGGGGAAATTTAAATTATGGTAAAAAACTTAAATGACAGTTTTGAGAAATTGGCTGAACAGAACAATGAGAGTTTAGAAAAAAATATTAAAAAAATAAAAACATTTAAAAATAATGAGAAGAAAATAATTAATAAAATTTCTAATATTAACTATCAAAAAATTAATGATGATGAAGAAATAAGTTTTAAATCTAAAAAAAATAAGTGTATAGTAATGTAAATTAGATTAAAACATTTATTTTTTAAGAAAATATTTTTTATAATTTGTATAATAATTTTTAAAAAAGAAAGATTGTTAAATACTAGTATTTATTAATAAATTGATTAGTTGTTATATTAAGATCTTGGTTTTCATATTTTGTTATTTCTTCATGCAAAGATTTTGATCATTTAATGTGTGAATTTAATGGTTTTATATTTTCTAATAATATAGATTCTTTATATTCTTGATTTGTACTGCTAATACTTTCTTTTTTTTCTGCTTCTTGTTGGTAAATTTTTTTTGTTAAATCTTTTTTAGATTTGCTTTTTTGTTCTTGATTTTGGTATTTATTAATTAATAATTTTAATATTTTTCTTTTTTCTAGACTTAATGCTCCCATTTTTCTTGGACTTAATGCGGGTATTTGTTCTTTTGTGAGTGCTTCTATTTGTTGATTTGTAAGTCAACTAATTTGTTCTCTTGTCAATCCTTCTATTTGTTCTGATGTTAGTGCTTGTATTTGTTCAATTGTGAGTGCTTGTATTTGTTCAATTGTAAGTGCATATATTTTTTTTGAAATAATTAGTGCTGAGATTTGTTATGTTGTGAAATATGGTATTTGTTCAATTGTAAATGCTGGTATTTGTTCTTTGGTAAAGGATTGAATTTGTTTTTCTGTAAAAACTTGTATTTGTTTTTTGGTAAATGATTGTATTTGCATTTTTGTGAAGTGTGGTATTTGTTGAATTGTTAGTGCTTCTATTTGTTCAATGGTGAATCAAGTAATTTGTTCGATTGTGAATGTTGCTATTTATTCAGATAAAAATGCTGCTATTTGTTCGCTTGTAAATTTTTCTATTTGTTCTGGTTCAAATTTTGGTATTTGTTCTGGTGCAAATGATTGTATTTGTTCTTGTGTTAGTGCTTGTATTTGTTCTATTGTGAATGCCGGTATTCCTAAATTTGGAAACGCTGCTATTTGTTCTGCTGTAAATCAGGGTATTTGTTTTTTTGTAAATAAACTAATTTGTCATTCAGTCATTGCTTTAATTTGATGTGTTGTGAATGCGGGTATTTGTTCTTTTGTGAGTGCTTGTATTTGTTCTATTGTAAATTTTGATATTTGTTCTTTTGTGAGTGCTTGTATTTGTTCTATTGTAAATTTTGATATTTGTTCTATTGTAAATGATTGAATTTGTTCTTTTGTAAAAACTTGGATTTGTTCATAGTAAAATCATTTAATTTATTGTGATGTTAATACTGGTATTTGTTTTATTGTGAGTGCTTGGATTTGATCATCATGAAATCATGAAATTTGAATTGGTGGTATTGCTGCTATTTGCATTTTTGTGAAGTGTGGTATTTGCTCTGCTGTAAATGGTTGTTTTCATGTAAAATTTTTTATTTGTTTTGTTGTAAAACTTGGTATTTGTTCTTTTGTGAAGTGTGGTATTTGTTCGCTTGTGAGTGCTTGTATTTGCATTTTTGTGAAGTGTGGTTTATATGTATTTATTGATTTATTAAATAAAACCTTTGATAATTCTTGTGATTTTAGAAAATTTTGATATATTTCTTCAAATTTGTTTTTATGTTCTTGGATAGGATTTGTTCAATTATTAATTTCTATAATAGTGTTTAATTAACTATTATTAATAGATTTTGTTAGTTCCTTTGAAAAATTAAGTAAAATTTTCATTTTTTTATTTTTCCTTTCAATGGTATCAATTAAAACATAAAAACTTATTTACTTTAAATTAAGCAATGAGTTAAAAAACTTTTATAATTTGTTTAATAATTCTTATTATATGTGTTAATTATATTTGAGTTTAAAGAAAATATAACGAAAATGATATTTTAAGCATTTTAAATTATTTAATTAATAATTAATTAAAAATAACATTAAATTTTGAAGGATAGTAGTTATGTGATAAAATTTCAAGTATATACTAAAAAAATATTATAATTAAATTATATTTAATTATTTAAAGCATTATATTTAAAGTAGACTATAAATAAAGTATTTTATTAAAAGATTGATTTAGGAGTAAGCAATGAATAAAGATTGAACTATAGGTTTAACTAATTTAACTTTAACACCAATAATGGAACAACAATTAAGTCGGTATTATAAAATTTTAATTGCTGAAAATAAAAAATATAACTTAACAACAATTATTGAAGAAGTAGAAGTTTATTATAAACATTTCTATGATGCTCTTTTAATTAGTAATAACATCACTTTGGATGATCAAAATATTTGTGATGTTGGTAGTGGTGCTGGTATACCAGGAATAATTTTAAAAATTTGTTTTCCCAAATTACAATTAACCATTATTGAATCAAATACAAAGAAATGTCAATTTCTAAAAACAGTAATTACTGAATTAAACTTAGAAAACGTTTATATAATTAATCAAAGAGCAGAAGCATTTGCTCATCAATATCGTGAAACATTTGATATTGTAACAGCAAGAGCATTAGCACCGCTAAATATTTTAAGTGAATTATGTTTAGGATTAGTAAAAGTTGAAGGATTATTTATTGCTTATAAGGGTCTTAAAGTTGAAGAAGAACTTGCGTTGGCACAAAATAGTATTAACACAATGGGTGCAAAGTTAATTAATCAATTTACTATTCAATTGCCAAACAACTATGGTCAAAGAACAATCCTTCATTTTCAAAAATATAAATTATGTGCTTTAAAATATCCAAGACCTTATCAACAAATTAAAAGTAAACCTTTGTAAATAATATTAATTAAAATTAGTGTTAAACTTAATTAGTAGGATAAAATATTAGTCTATTAATTTAGAAAGGTAATTATTATGGGCAAAATTATTGCAATTGCTAATCAAAAAGGTGGAGTTGGAAAAACAACTACTGCTACTAATCTTGCTGCAGGTTTAGGTATAAAAAATAAAAAAGTGTTACTTATTGATTTGGATCCACAAGGTAGTGCTACTATTTCAATGGGTTTTGCTGCTGATAAAGTTGAACAAGATATATATGATGTTTTAGTACATGATGTTCCATTGGAAAAAGTCATTAAAACTGAAGTTTGTCAAGGAGTAGATTTATTACCATCAACCATTTCTTTGGCGGGAGCCGAAATATTTTTATTAGAGCAATCTCGTAATAAAAGAAATATTTTATTAGAAAAATTAGAACCCGTAAAGGAAGTATATGATTTTATTATTATTGACTGTCCGCCTAGTTTAGGATTAGTTAATCGTAATGCTTTAGCTTCAGCTAATTCAGTTATTATTCCGTTACAAGCTGAGTTTTATGCATTAGGTGGTTTGGTACAATTATTATCTACTATTCGTTTAGTACAACAATTATTTAATCCCAATTTAGAAATTGAAGGCATTTTATTAACTATGGTTAATATTAGAACAACTTCTTCTGTTGAAGTTATCAAAGAAATTCAAAAAAATTTTAGAGAAAAAGTTTATAAAAATTATATTCCAAGAAATGTAACCCTAAGTGAAGCACCAAGTCATGGTAAAAATATTTTTAGTTATCGGCCACGTTGCAGTGGTGCTATTGCTTATCAAAGTTTAGTGAACGAGGTGTTAAATAATGTCTAATGATAAAAAAAATCGTATTTCTGCTAAAGGTTTAGCATCAATTTTTGGTGAAGGTTTAAATGATTTGATAACTAACATTGAAAGTTCACCAGAAATTGCTAAAACTTTTTCACAAACTATTTCTCTTGCTAAAATTATTCCTAATCCATATCAACCACGTGTAGTATTTAATGAACAAGAAATTAAAGAACTAAGTGATTCAATTAAAATTCATGGTTTAATTCAACCAATTATTGTTAAAAAAACGATAACAGATGGTGTTTTTCAATTAGTTGCTGGTGAACGTAGAACTAAAGCTGCAAAATTAGCAGGTTTAACAGAGATCTCTGCAGTAACTATTGAAGTAACAGATCAACAATTAATGGAATTTGCTTTGATTGAAAATATTCAACGTGTTGATTTGAATGCTTTTGAAGAAGCACAGGCATATCAAACTTTAATTAGTAAAATGAAATGAACTCAAGAACAACTCTCACAAAAAGTTAATAAATCACGTAGTCACATTGCTAATACTTTACGAATTTTGCAATTGCCAGTAGAGATTTTACAAATGCTTCAACGCAATGAATTAACAATGGGTCATGTTAAACCATTATTAAGTTTAGGTACTAATCTTAATTTAATGGTAACTATTGCTAAAAGGGCATATAGTGAACAATGAAGTGTTCGTAAGGTTGAAGATGTTATTAATATGCAACAATTAAGTTTAAATCAAAAACAAAATGTTAATAAAAAGTCAGATCTTCATTTAGTAGCATTAGAAAATACTTTATCAAGAACTTTAGATACTAAAGTAAAAATCAATAAAAAACAACTAATCATCAATTATAGTAATCACAAAGAATTAAATCGAATTTTAGAATTTTTAAAATTAATATAAATTTAAAATGAGTATAAATGTTTTAAAGCATTTATACTCATTTTTTATTTTGTAAATTTATTTTATGTTATTTCTCTAAAAGGAAATATTAATCCTGAATTAGTATAGATAATTAAGTTTGTAATAAAAACAAATAAGATAGACAAACCAATTGCAATTTTACTTATACCTAGTATGATTAATAATTTTTTTTGATATATCATGAGGATAAGTTAAAAATTTCTTTTCCATATTTTCCTCCTAAAAGTTATATTTATTTTTAAGCCTTACTTATTTATAATTATATACTATTGTAAAAGTTTTTATCATTATATTTGATGTTATAATGTTATTTAAAAAACATTGAAAGGAAAATTAAATATGCCAGAAAAAGATAAGAATACGTTATTTAAACGTATTATTTTTAGAAAATATAAAGATGAAATTAATTGAGTAAAAATGATTAATTATTTGTTTAAAGAAAGAAAAATTTTTGAAGAAGATGTAGCAATTTTAACCAAGTTATTTAATGAAAAAAATAATGATTGATTAAAAAAGTTTAATATTTCTGAGGAAGATGCAGTAATTTTAACTAAATTATTTAATCAAAAAATTAATAATTGATTAGAAAAAGAACAAATTTCTGAAGACAATGTATTGGATTTAACTGATTTGTTTAATGAAAAAATGAATATAAATGATGAAACTACTAAAGTTATTGAAATTGCTAAGTTACTTAAAAAGGCAGAAGATTTAAATAGGATACATGAAATATTAGATGAACTTCCTCCACGTTATTTTTCTGTTGCTAACTGAGAAGATACTGATGAAGAAGATATTGAAAATGAAAGTAAAATAATGATTGCAGAAAATAGCAGTTTAAATAAAGAAGAAACTGTATCTATTTCTAATAGTCAAAAAGCATTTTCTAAACAAGATATTATCGATAGTGGTATATGCTTAGATGATAGTTTATCTACTTCTGAATTAGTGAGATCATTTACTGTTATTTAATTGTAATAGTATTAATATAAATAAATTAAAAAAATTAATTATACTAAAATTAGTAATTAAATTAAATATTAAAGATATTGAAATAGTTTTTAATTGTATTTTTTTAAATAAATATAATATGCCCCATCGACGACAAGATTTGTTTTTTAACCTTGAATTTCAAGGTTATTTTTTTTTGGTATTTTTTTTGTTTTTTAAGCTAGCGCTTTTGCTGCGTTTGCTATGATACTTTTTAACGCTTTTTTTTCCATAGTTTTGTTCTATTTTGCGAGCTGCGTTTCCGTATGGATGTGAGAAGTATTTTCCTAGTATTTTTGCTGTGCGTCCTATTGTATTTCCTGCTTGGTGAATGAATGCGCCGGCTCCTTGGCCTCCAGCGCCAGCGTTGCCCGCAGGCGTACTCGCGCCGTCGCCTGCGGCGAGTATAGGATTTATTCCGGCGGCTTTCATGTCGGCCATACAGCGACGCATGGCCGTATTAGACATACGTTCTTCAAAGTCTCTGTTCATTTGATTTTGTACTCGCGCTGAACTGTTACCCGTTCCTAATATATCGTTTAATCAATCCATTATTTTTTACCTCCGAGTTTTATTATGATTATTATTAGTAGAATTATTATTGTTATTACTGTTATTATTATTAATCCTTTTGACATTGTTTTTTTCCTTTAGATTTTGTTTAAACCAGGTATACTGTATGTAGGCATTGGTCTTTCAATTTCGTTTTTAAAGAAAAAGTCGCATTGATATTGTGGTTCAGCATTTTCTCCTGTTGATTTGATTGCTAATGTTCTGTCTATATTACTTTGGTCTTCTTGAATTCATTCTGCACTTAATTTAGGTAATTTTTTATAGAAATCTCCATAGTGTCAGATGTCTAGTGGGTCTTTCGCTTTGCTTCTGAATTTTCCACTAACTCTGTTTGGTTTATATCTATATTCTGCTCATGGTTCTTGATAGGGACGATAACAAAAACGGAGGATATAATTACTTTTTAAACATTTCTTTCAAATTATAGACAAGAAATAACTATAATTATATGCAATTGTAAATATATCTTACTACTAAATTAAATTAATTTCAATTAAAATACAAATATTGAAAAAATCAATAAAAAAATTAATATTTATACACAACAAAAATTCTTATTAACTTTTAATTTAATAAGTTTTTAAAATTTTAATAAAAAAAATTAATTAAGTTATGTTTTTAAATTTATTTGATTACATTTAAAAATAACCATTTTAATATAAATATTTATGTTATAAGTTCTATTACCAAGCATTTCTTTTAAAATATGTCAAATATTACCTTCTGTAAAACAACCTATATTTCACTTTGCACCTTGATTTTCAATACCTTGTTTATTATTTTTAAAATATTGTTTTTTTAATTTTTTATGGTTTTTTAATATTTCATTCATATATTTTATTAACTCAGCATATTGACCATTTTCAATAAAATTTCTACAAGTATTATATTCGTTTCAATATTTTCCTTTATTTCCAGCGATTATTCCAACATATAATTTTTTAACTAAATGAAATTTATCTAAAACAAATTGCGCACCTAAATAATCTGCTACATCTTTAATTCATCCTGCACTATCACCACAAATAATAATTTTTGTTTGGTCAAAATTTTCGAAAAATCTATTTCCTTGTTCTTTGATAAATTCAGCAGTTTTTTTAACACCAATTGCTGTTTTTGTTGGTCTTATTATTACATCTGCTCTTTTATTAACTAATTTATGATTAACATTATCTGTACAAAATAATACTAAACGCATTGAATATTTACCAGAATTGCGTTTAAATTTTCAAAATTTTCGATGTCCATCATCAATACTAATATAAATAAATTGATTTGGTTCTAATTTTATTTTTGGAACATTTAATTTATTAACTTGATATTCTTGAAATAATCTACTAATACTTGTTGTACTAAATTTTGTTTGCTTCATAGTATGTAAAATATCAACATATCTTTTTCCATCAGCAAAATGTTCAATAACATTATTTTTGATATCCTGACAAGTTCTTTTATATTTAGGTAATTCTAATTCTTCATCTAATAAACAAACTCTTACTCATTTTTTTAATTGTTCATCATAATATTTATAATCACGACATTTATAAGTAACAAGACCATTGATAGTATTTCTAGTTCTTTCTTTAATTTTAACTGGAATATATTTTCTATCTCTTTCTTTTAATATTCTTCAATCTGTTTTTTCTCATTGATTTTTTATATCATCTCTAAATGATTGATACATTCTTTTTGTTGCTTCTTTTAAAGTTCATAAATAATTAAAACTCATATTTTTTTTCCTAACTATTTTAAAAAATTCTAAATTTATTGTAAATAATTTAAAAAAATAATTTACTGCATATATTATATAAATATATAAGTGTAATTTTAACTAAAATAAAAAATTATTTAAAAAACCACTTTCATATTTAAAATATAATAAACAAGTTACATATAATTAATAGTATAGGTATTACAAAATAAAAACCTTTAATTTAGGCGTTTATTTTGCATTTAAAAGCATACTTGTAAAAATAATCAAAAATAGTACAATTTATAAGTAAAATCAAGGAAAAAAAGGAGAATTTAATATGAAAACATGAATAAAAACAAATTTAAGTAAAATAACATTAGCATTAGCATTAACTGGTACAACAACTGGAACAATAGGATTAATCATGGGGGTGCTTACCCATAATGTTAGTGGAGTTAAATATTTTTTAACTCCACATAAACAAGTTGAATGAGTTGTTCAAACTATTTGAACAACTAATCCTAATGATACTTTAAAAAAAGATTATAAATTTGAGTTATATTTTGCAGATGAACCATTAAGAAGAAAATTTGATATATCTTTTCAAAATTGATATTACACTACAGATATAATATGAAATGGTAAATATCCTAATGGATATTTTAATAAATAATTTATATTTCTAAGTTAATATAAGAAATATTTTCATTATATTTATCAAATAAATTAATATTTTGTAGGTTTATTTCTTGTTTATCGGTAATTAAAATTAAATCATAGTTACCAGCACCAAAAATACCACTTATTTCAATCCGATTTAAATTATTAATTGGATTTTCAATTAGTAATTCAAATTCATTAACATTTTCAATTTTAGAAATTTCTTTATAAAATTCTAATTTAGAAAATAATTTTGATTTATTTGAACCATATAAATTTAAAGCATTTTCAATTTTATTATTATGAATAATTAATTTTGTAAAATATTTTCCATATTCACCATTAGCTAATGTTCAATCAGCAGGAATTAATGAAGGTATATTATTACTTTCTAATTCATTTGTTATTGATAATCAATTAAATTGATTATCATCTAATTTAAATAATTCATTTTGACTAATATCATTATTTTTTAGTTTAATGTTATTAACATCAGTAAAATCAAAATATACAGATTTTAATATTACTTTTATATCCTTATACTGTCAAATATCATTTTCACTAGGTTGTATTGGACTTGATTGTAATTCAAAATAATATGGCAATAAAATTTTATTATCATCATTTAATCCTTTATTTATTGATAATGATGAATAAATATATTTTGATAACATAGTAAATATTTGTTTAAATATTTTAACTTGTGATAAATTAACATAATTTGGATAATCTAACTCTCATTGCCTAAATAAGTTGGTAATTACTTCATCGGGTTTTTGACCTTCAAATTTTTTTCTTAATTCTGCTATTTTATTTTTTGGTTTACCTTTATCATCATAATCTGCACCTTCGAAATTTCTATTATAGTTATATGTATAACTTAACATATCTAATAATAATTTTTGTAAACTATCAATTGTTGGTGCATCTTTTATTTCAATTTCTATACTTTTAAATCTATTATTGGTTGCAAGATAAACATATCATCCCTCATTATTAAAAGATAAAACTTTTTTATCTTCTAAATGTATTTCATGTTTTAATGGTCAATTACCATTTCAAATACCACCCATTTCTCAACCTAATCAAGTATCAGTTACTCTTGCATTATTAATTACTTCTTTTCTTGTTTCTTTACCCCCACTAATAGCAATTAAATCTAAAACTGATTTTTCTTGCCCAATAAATTGTTTTGCTAAATTTCAAGGTAAAATTTGTTCACTAAATCATTGTTGTAATATTCTAACTTTTGGTTGAGTTTCAATAGGCATTGATAACAACGGAAATGCTATCTTATCTTTAATAAATAACTTTGGGTATACTTCCATATTGTCAACTTCACCAAGTACCTTTATATTGCCAAAAATCATGCTTCTAGGGGCTTTAATTTTTAAACCAGTAACTTTTGTATCTTTATCTAATGGTTTTTGTAATTTAATTATGATTGGATAACCATCTCTTGTTTTAAAATCTTTAATTTTAATAATAGTTATACTTTTAGTACTTCTTGTTTTTGGATTTTGATAAGGTTGTGAATAATTATTAATAATATATAAATTATCAATATTATTTTCAGTTAAGGGTTCATTAATAGATACAGCATATAACTTAAATTGATTTAATAAATTTATTTCTTGAAAAATTAAATTTTTAATATCAGTCATACTATATTCAATTGTATTATCATTAATATTAGTACTTGCTCTTTGATTTAATTGCATAGTAAAGTCTGATGTTTCAACAGCAGTAGTTTTTAATACTTTCTCAATATCAATAAAACCAATTTTAATAGTATTTGCTGAAAATCTTAAACTATTATTTTCATTATTTTTAAATAAACGTTCAATTTCATAAATATAAATTGTTCTTTTTTTAAATTCATCATATGCTCTATTAATATCAGGGTCACTAGTAGCTCTCATCATATTAGTAAAGTCATAAGGAATATTATCAATTAAATAATCATTTTCTAATTCTGCTTGATTAAGTTTAGTTTGTTTCTGTGGAAATTTCGTTTGTGGTTTGTTGTTGTTTTCCATTGTTCTCTCCTATTAATTGGTTATTTTTGGGGTTAAATAATTTTAATTTAACAGTTAAATTATTAATTTCTTGTTCATCATTAATATTAAATGTTTTACTACTTAATAAGTCTTTATCTAAACGTACTAATATTTGAATAAATTTAAGAATATCAATATTAAATTGTCATAACTTTTGTTCAATATAATTAATAGTTGAAATATTTACAGCTGTACTTTCTGGAACTGATTGTTGTGCTGATTTCTTTTGACTTGGTATATGAATACCACAACGTTTAAATATTTCATTAACATTTCAATCGTATATATCAGTTAAATTTTTACCTTTAAAATTACTATTTGTCATATTAATATTTTCATTTTGTTCATTATTATCTCCACCACTTTTAAATATGTAATTTTTAGTAACCAAAGTTCTTACTGCGTCTTCTATTAAAGATTGAACATTGCCATAAGTTTGACTAAATATAAATTTAGGTGAATTTAAAATGGTATCTAAAACAATTTGTTCATAAATAACATCTAATGCTTTAATTTTATCCATTACTTTATTACAATCTGCTAGCTCATTTGCTTTATTTCTCATAATTGCTATTGGTATATAGTTAATATTTAGTGTTTGTTCTTGTGCTAAATTAGGATTATTAATATATAATTTAAAATCTAATGGAAATTGTTTTTTATTATCACTAATACTATAAATTGCACGATTAATTGTTACTTCTTCATTGTTTAATGTATAAACTTCAAATAGTCTTACTGTTTGTACATTTTGTTCATAGTTATCATAAAAAATAGTACATTGAATTAATTTACCAGTAATATCATAAACTCTTTGTTGAATATCTACTACTTGAAAATATAAGTCATCATTAGCAATATAAATTAAATAACCACTAATTCCTAATTTACTTAATTTAAAAATAGAATTTCAATTTTTTCTGTAAAATTCTTGTTGAATTAAGTATTGTTTAATAGTTTCATTATTTATTTCTAATGGAGCATTATATAAATTAGCATTATTTTCTGCCACAAAATCAGTAAAATATGTCTCATGATTAAAATCATTAAAACCAAAATAATTTAAAATTGAAGCATGCGTACTTTTGTGTTTATTAGTTAAAAATTTTACTTTTTCATTTTGATTATCACTAGTATTTATTTTATCTCTTCTAAAAAATCTACCTAACATAATATTTACCACCTTTCTTTAAAATATTTGATTAATTTTTAATATAATTTTGACAATAATAAATATAATTAAGCCAGCAGTTGCAGATGATAGAATTACTCCAATTAAACCTAAAATAATTTTTATAATTTTAAAAAACATAATATTATTCCTGTAATTCTTCTAATTTTTTAAAAATATAATCTCTACCCATACCCCACATTATTCTATTATTATAAATATTAATTTCAGTATCCGCATTAACATTATTATTTGATATTCATAAACTACTTTTTAAAACATTTGTATCTAATTGATAATAAAAATTAATTATTTGTCAACTATAATTTTTATTATTTTCTTTACTAGTATAATCACCAAAACTATAATATATTCTATAATGTGTTTTATCTTTAAATATATATTCTATATGTGTAATATTATTTTTATCTACTACGACTTTACCTACTTCTTTTCAATTTGAACCACTTGGACTGGGTTGTGGTTGTTTTTCTAATATTTCATTAATGGCTTGTAATAATTTTTTATTTTGAGTTTTTAATAATTTATATTCATTATTTTCTAATAAATCTTTACAAAGTAATGAATTTTCTTCATCATTTAATGCAATTTCATTTGTTTCAGTATTATATTTAAAATAATCATTTGAAAATTTTTTATCTTTTATTTTTTCTTTTAATTCATTAATAGCACCGACAATAGTTTTATCAGTAGTTTCTAAATTAGGAATTTCTGCACTAATAGTATTTATTTGAAATGCAATAGGAAATTGTGATTTTACATCTTCTAATTTTTTATCTACTTCTTCTTTTTTATAATAATCAGATAAATTAGGAATTTTATTATTGATTTCATTAATTGCAGGAACGATTTGTTTAGAAACTGTTTGTAAAGCATCATCATTGATATTTTGCTTTTTATCTAATAAATTATTAGTTTCTAGTTTTGTGTAATAATCATGTTCAGTACTTTCTTCTGTTATAAATTCAGTTGGTGTATCTATTCCTTGATATTGATATATTTCTTCTATATCACCAATTAAATTAATTTTTCCACGTTCAGGATAGGAATTACCACCACCCCTAAATTTTTTATTTCTATTGTCATAGTAAATCGTTCCGGTATTTAAAATTCTTTTATTTTGGATTTGTTCACTATACGTCATGGAATCAACATTTAGCAATTCAAATTCATTAAAAACATTATTTAAATAAATTTTAATTACTTTATAAAATTTCATAAAGTTATTTTCTGTTAAATATTGATAACTGATTTTAATAAAATATCATTTAAATATTTCTATATTATTATTTTCAACTTTTTTTCATAAAGGACTAGTTTCAATATTAAATCAATTATTTTTAACATCATTAATATTTTCATTTGCTTTAATTAATTCAGTATTTAATTTGGTAATTTCATTTTCATTAGTAGTAATTCGTTTTTGTTGTTTAGCAGAAAAATCACAAGTTGGTGCATGTGTATAATCACCAATTTGTGGATTATTTTGTAATGCTTCGGGGGGTAATGTACCAATTTCATCAGGTCAATCTAAAATCATTGTTTCAGTTTCTTTATCATAATCAGTTGCAACATAACCTTTATTAATAAATTTACTAACAGGACCTCTATATATTTCATTTTCATTATCATCAACTAAATCATCATATAATTTAATTTGTTTTAATAATGTAAATTCTTTTTGTTGTTCAATTAATTCATCAACTTGATTTCTAGTATAAAATGCTTTTAAGTCAATTTTTTCAACATCTATTTCATCATCATTATAACTTGAAAATATTTGTTTTAATTCTGTTAGTCTTGCCCATATTTTCATTCTACTAGGTGCTAAATCTCAAACATTAATTGTAGGAATACTACTTGCACTAAATTGATTACCATTATTAAATTGAATAGTAGCATCAACATTAAATTCAATTGGTGTACGATTAAATACTCAATGTTCTACCATTACATAAACCATATCTCTTAATGTTTCTTTAATTAATTCATCTTTAAAACTATCAAAAGGAAATTTAGATAAAATAAAATTAAGATAAGCATTAATATCATTTTGAGCACGAATAGCAAATGTTTTAAATCAATCATTAGCATTTGGTCATGTTTGTATATATTGCTGTGGCGTTTCTGTAATTTTTCCAGTTAATGGATATCAGTTATTATAATTTTCAAGACTGACATCAGTTCAAAGTTTATTAATCATAATTTATCATTCCTTAAAAAATGCTTGTTTATAATGATGAGTATGTTTTTTTGTTTTTTTATGTGTTATATGTTCAATTTCTTTTTGTATTTTATTTTTACCTTTTTTTAAATTTTTCTTACTTTTTGTTACAACTTGACTATATGCAAATTTTTCTAAATGATGTAATAATCCAGTACCAAATAAAGTATTAACACTAAATTTTAAACCAACATTTTTAAATGATTTGTTAATATTTTCAATAGGATTATTAATAATATTTACTACTTTATGATAAGTTCTAATAGTTCTAAATATTTCTCTAT
The DNA here is from genome assembly GCF_964020195.1 of Spiroplasma endosymbiont of Lasioglossum villosulum. NCBI lineage: Bacteria > Bacillati > Mycoplasmatota > Mollicutes > Entomoplasmatales > Spiroplasmataceae > Spiroplasma > Spiroplasma endosymbiont of Lasioglossum villosulum. The sequence goes on along the minus strand of NZ_OZ026539.1, from coordinate 107,884 downwards.
ATACTTTAAAACTATCTCTAATTACTTGTTGTACCACTGGTGGAGCAAATGCTATTGCTTTTAATCATTTATTATGATTAACACCATAACCAATGTATCAACCACTATATCAACGATATCAATGGAATGGATGTATTTGAGTAACAAAAGTTTTTGCTTTAAGAATACTATCAACAACTGTAATTGATTTATATTTAGGATTGCGATGATAAATAGTAATTGCACATTTATTTAATGACAAAGGTTGAATTTTACAACCCATAAATACTGGTGAATTTAATGGAATTAATTGTGCGTGTTTAATTGCTCTTTTTTCTGCACTAGTAAATAAATTAGTTGCTTTTTCTTTTAATTTCTGAATTTTTTCAAATACTTGTTTTTCTAACTTTTCAAATTTTTCTTGTAATTTATATATACTTTCTCGTATTTTTTCAAAATATGGTGTATCTTTTCAAAATTTATTTAAACCTTTTTTTAAATAAAATCTAATATCAAAATATTTAAAAGTTTGATTTGCTTTTAAAACAAGTTGATGAATAACATTATTTTTAAAATTAAATTTAATAGCATTAGCACGAATTTTTTGTAAATCTAAAATTAAAGTTTTTCCATATCTATTTTCTGTATGTATTGTATGAACTAAATTTAATCAATCATGTTGATTCATTTTTAATACTTCTTTTAAATCAGTATTAAATTTTTTTAAAAAGTTATTTGCTTTTTCAATATCTTTAATTTTAAATTTAGGAGTTAATTGTGGACTTAGTTTTATTAATGTATTTTGTAATAATAAGTAATCTTTTAACTCTTGTGCTTCTAATTTTTGAAAATTATTTTTATATTGTCTTTCAGCAACATAACCTAAATCTCGTAATACTGTTTCACGATTAGGAGTAAAACTATAATTCATTAAATAACGTTTATTACCAATAATTTTATCTGTTAAAATTTCTTTTCCACTTACTTGACTAATAATTTCTTGTAAATTTTTTGCTTCTTTAATTCCCACTTGTTCTAATGTTTTAGTTTTTTGTGCTAGTTTAATAAATTTACTTGTACGATAACCACGACTAATTTTATTAAGTCCAGCAAATGCAGGAAGTATATTAAAGAAAGTATTTAATTTTGTTACATTTCCTTTTAAATAATCATAAACTTGATTAATAGTAAAATCAGTTAAAAACTCTACACCAACAGCACTAATACTAGCAACTAAATCACTTGCACCTAATCCAAGTGCAAAACTTTCACTTAATCCACCAGTAAAAGGAGCAAGTGCTACTGCTATAACTTGTACACCAATCATTTCTAAAATTTCTCATCAAAAACTTTTGTTTTCTTGTTGGTTACTTGTTCTAGTATGTTTTGGTTTATTTATGTTTAAAAGTATTGCTGTACTAGTTGTACCGATTGGCATAATATTAATTTCCTTTATTTAAGAGTTATTTTAATTGGATTTGTTGTTCCTTTATAATTTAAGTCATTAACATTAGCAGTAATGGTTATATATAAGTCACCTGCTTTTTGTTTTTGATTACTTACATTAGTTTTTCCTTGTGCATCACTAAAATATTTAATAGTTGGATTTGTTAAATTTGGATTTAATGATTTAAGTTCATTAGTACTTTTTATTTGTGTATTTAATTCACTATTATTGTTATTAACATTTGCAGTAATATCAGTTGTTAAACTTGTAATTTTAGTTTTTAAATCAGTTTTTTCTGTTTTAATAACTCCACATAACATTCAACGTGATGTTGTTTCATTATTAGAAATATATGGTATTGCTTCTCCAACAACTTCACCAGCAACTTTATATGCTCTTCCTGCTTTATCATCTTTAATAAAATCTACATAAATAACTGTATTTTCTATCATATATCTTTTCATCGCTCTTGGTGTTGCTAAAATAAAGGTCATTAATTGTTGTTCATTTTTATCATTAGTAAAAATCATATAATCATCAAGAACAATTTCACATAATACACCTTTTACATATAAATTATTTCCATTTAAACGTAATTGTTGTGCCAACTGATTATCGGTAATTAAACCTTTATTATCTGCTAAATAAACTAAACTATCATAAAGACCATTAGTAATAAAAAATTTACTATTTGCAATGTTTCTAAATTGAAACAAAGTATTTCAAGCAGATAACATTGATTTTAAATAGTCTACTGGTGTTGTATCTTCAATATCGATTTTAGTAGCAAATTTTGCAATTGCTTGTGTATCATCAATTGCCAATTTATCTGCTAAATCATTTGCAACTTCATATTGCATACTATCTAATAAATTTTGTCCATTATTTGCTTTTAAATCTACATCTGCAATAATTTCTCCTGCAAGATATTTTTTAGTTATTTTTTTACTAATTTTATCTGTATCAACATATGGTAATTCATATCTTTTACTTTTATCATCTCAAGCAATAATTTTTACTTCTGGTTTTTTTGGTTTTTTAACAATAAACTCAATATTTACTGAGTCAACAATTTCAGTAGGGAAAAAGTTTGCTCATGGACTATTTGAAATTTTAAAAAATTCTATAAATTCTGGCGCTTCTACTAATCTCTCTGTATTGTCTAAATTTTGATTAAATGGTACTGACATTTTATTTCTTCCTTTCGTTTATAAATAATTTTTCTTTTTATAATTAATTAAAAAATTTTCTTTATCATTTGTTTTATTATTAATAATTATTTGTTTATTTCCACCTGTATTAATTGTTTCTTTAAATACTGGTTGTTCTTTAATCATTTTTTTAATAGTTTCTTCAATTTTTGAATTTTCTAAATTATTAGTTTTAAATTTTAAATAATCATAAAATTCAGTTTTAACTTGATATTTTTTAAATATATTAATTATTTCTTTTTCTTTAATTTCTTGATTAAGTTTATTTAACTTATTTTCTGCTTCATTAACTTTATTTTCTATTTCTTGTTGAACATTATTTTCAGTTAAAGGTTCAGTTGTTTGTTGAACATTATCTTTATTTTCTAACATTTAACATTCTCCTAATCTTATCCCAATAATCAATCTTTAACTAATTGTGGTATTTCACTTATTAATTTTTTATAATCATTAACTGCATTTTCTAATGTATCAATATCAGAAAATTTAAAACAATTATTAATATGTAAATCAAAATTTCTATCAATACTAATATCTTGTTTTCTATATTTTTCATTAAATTCAATTTTTGTCATATTATTTTTCTCCTTTATTAATCTTTTCATTTAATTTTGCTAATTTTTTTTGATGTTTTATAATTTTGTTATTTGCTCTAACATGTTTTGGAGTTGTGATAAATCTTTTTAATAAAACAATAATTTCTCTGCAAATTAATGTTCCAACACTTGTTCCAATAATTATTAATTCATGTAAAAATTCTTTCATTTCAATATTTTCCTTTCAATTATTTATTTTTTAATTATTCATCAAATTGACCACCATTAATTCTTTCAATCATCGATTTTGAATTACTTATAATGCTTACTAATAAGGCAATTTCTTTATTTAATTGTTCCATTCTCTCTTTATATGTATGAATTTCATTATTATAATATTCAAGTAATTTTTCTTTATTCATAAATTATTCACCTCCTTTATAAACTCATGTGATTATAATCTCAATTTAGTGAAGCATTATCATGATTTAATGGAACTTCGCTCATATTATCACTACCATATTGACTAGTTCTTTCACTATTAATTGTGAAACTATTATCATTAATTAATCTTGCAGTTTCATTATTAAATGATGTTTCTTGCATTTCTTCAATATGATTAGTTGTTTCCATTGGTAATAAATTATGAATAATTTCACTTATTCCTGCAATAATAGTAGGTACTGCATAAGCATTATTAAAATCATTATTAATACCCATAGCAACTCCACTTGATATTAAACATCCACCAGTTGCCATATTACAAATCTTTCTTATTGTTTCAAATTTATTAGGTATTAACTCAGTTAATCCACTAATAAGATTTGATATACCATAAGCATTTAAACTAATATATGTATCTCAATCCATTAATGACTGATTTTCTTGTTTATTTAATAGTAATCATGGAGGACCTTCTGTTGTAGTTGTAGTAGTTATTGGAGTTGGTGTTGTAGGAATAATAGGACTAATATTATTTTCTGTTCATTTACTATAATTTGCTAAACCAATTGTTCCTAAACCTAATAATATTTTTTTACTACTATTAATTAATTTAGTTTTAGTATTTGGTCTTTGATTTAAATTTCATATATCTAAACCTAATTTTTTACCAAATAATAAACTATTAATTGAACCTAATACTGGATTTGCAATTACTTGACCATAATAAGCACTTGTACCAATCATTGCACAAATTGGACTTATACCAGTTCTAATTAACTTAGTTAAAGTATAATTTGATTGTGTATTTTCGTTTGGCATTTTAATCTCCTTTATTTACTTTTAACATTTCTCTTACAATATCTAATAAAGTATTTACTTGATATTCATATAATTCAAATTCATAATTTCTAATTTTAATTTTTTCCTTTTTCATTTTTTTATTCTCCTTTAATTTTCTAATTTTTTAATTGTTACTTTAATTCAACCTTGATAAACATCATTATTACCAACTATTAATGCAACATTACTTTCTGGGTCCGAAACAATTATGTGTTTGGATTTAACATTTGGGTATTGTCTTAAAATAATTGCTCTAATATCATTACTTGTATGAATTGCTTTTGGAAATGGTGATAATATTTCAATTTCATCTTTATTTTCAAACAAAGTAGGTAATATTATCATTAGTCAAATTCACCTTTTTCTATTTTTTCAATTAATAAATTTAAAATATTTTTGTCAAAATCAGAGTTTGTATAATTAATTTTTTTAGTTCATTTAATTATATCTTTCATATATTTAAGTAATTTTTCTTTATTCATTATCAAAGTCTCCTAAATTTCCTCAACTTCTTCTATTTCATTTATTAACTGCTTCTAATCAACAACTATTACAGGTATTGGATAAAAAGTTTTCTTTTACTTTATTGCACATAGAACATTTATCTTCATATTTCATATTATTTCTCCTTATTTTCAATTTGATTAGCAATTTCATTTAATATTTTTAATACTTTATATTCATTTTTTAATTCTTTAATAATAAATATTAAAAATATTATTAGTGTTATACTTGTTATTAATATTGGTACTATTAATAAAAATTTTCATAATATCATTTTTTACTCTTTTCATTTTTTAAATCATTTAACATTTATTGAACAAAATGCACGATTTTTAGGAATGTTTAAAGTGTTAAAGATTTGACCAGTTACAATAATTTCATCATTTTTGTTTAATAAAATACAGCGTCTATAAAGTTTTGGGTTATTAAAAATTAAAGTAACGTAGTTTAATCCATTTCATTGACCACGAACACTATAATATAATTCTTTATTACCTTTTTCGTAATATTTTGCTTCAATAGTGTTACTCAGTTTTACTGTTAATTTGACATAATTTGCTTTATCTTTCATTTTTATAATTCCTTAAATAATATTGAATATGTTTATATGCATCTTGTTCATGTTTTGTAAATTTTATATTTCCTTTATAATTTTCTATTTTAGTTTTATTTTTTGGTTCGTTTTCTTGAAAATCTCAATTCATAACGTCTTCTACTAATACCATTAATGCACCAATAATTTTAGGAGTTGCTAATGGATTAGTTAATAATTGTTTTGAAGTTAAAAAGAAATTTTCTACAATAACTAATATTTTTTTATCAATAAATTTGTTTTTAGTTATTTGAAAATATATTTTATAAAAATCTTTACTTTCTAAAATAGTTTTTGTTTTAAATGTTTTATTTAAAACAATACTATTAGTTTCATTTGAATATATAACGATTCCATTATTACCAATTCCAGCAGGGTCAATTCCAATAATTAAGTCATATTGCATTATTAATCAAAGTTTCCATTTTTAATTTTTTCTTGTAATCTCATTATTAATTTCATTTTTCAATTACTAATATTAATTTTAATTTCATCACTAATATCATCTTTAAGTAATTCCATAAATTCATTATCAAGATAATAAATTAATTTTTCTTTATCCATATTTATACCTCCTGCTTAACCTAATATTTAAGATACAGTCGTAACAAATTGTTTTACTATTTTTATCTCTTAAAAAATATTTTCTTGTTTTTATATCATTAGTATTAAAGAATAAATAATCTAATTTATTTTGTTTACATGTTCAACAAAAATACTTTTTCATTATGAGTTGAAATTTCCTTATAAGAAGTAACTATATAATTAATTGGTAAATCATCATGTTTATATGGATTATTTATTTTAAAACATTTTCTGTTTTCTTCTCATGTAATGTTATATTTAAAACAAGGATTAGTAATTTTAGTTTTGTTATCTGTTATTTCACCCATAAATCAACTATTATGCTGTTCATAAAATTTTAATGGTTCAAGTTTTATATCATTAAGATAATATTCTTTTGAAGCAGTTGGTTTATTAACAGTTATTTTTTGGTCTTTAATATATGGTTCTAATAATTTTATTAATTCATTACCACTTAATTCTCTTTTAATATTTTCTAAATTAAAAACTCAATATGTATATTTATCATCAGCAATAAAACTATTATTTTTAACCATTCATTTTGGACATTGTAATTTATATTCACCATAATCAATAAGAATAGCTTGTGGTTTATCTTTAACAATTTGTTCTTTTTTAAATTCTATTTGCATAATAATCCTTTCCTAATATGTTCTGTTGCTTATAGCATAAAGAACATATATTTTGATTTTTAGATTATTAATAATACTACTATTAGTTTTATTCATTTCAGAAATTCTGGGCTCAAAAATAAATTGTGAAATTTTAAAAAGAAATCGAGGCATTCGATTCAATATTTATTTAATTTGTGTTAAACAAATTAATATTTTAATTGAACCGGCACCGCTCAATTTTTTTTACAAGTTTGAAATTTATTTTCTCGCCCAAAAAAATTTTCAAAAAAAATAAAAAATAAAACCAACACTTGCTCACTGGGGGGTGGCAAGGTTGGTTAAATAAAGAATAGAATTAATACAATAGGTCCCTACAACAGGTCTATATATACTAGTTTCCAATTCGCTCCCACCCCAAGAATTACCATTAAATGGTTAGTATATTTTATTAGGTATCACTCCACTTTTTATTTATCCATGCAAGTCCACATGTTCTAGCTACTATTTTTAACAACTGTGTTGTAGTTCACTTTTTTAGTTCCCTAACACGTGTTGATAATAGCGTTAAAGAGGTTTATTAAAAATTTTAAAATTTTACAATTACAAAAAAAAGACAAGATTATTTCTTGTCTTTTTCCTTAATAATAACTTTGAGAATAATTTTTATTTTATTTAAATATATATTTTTTAAAATACGTCGAATATAAATTTAAGGGTAAAAGAGAATTTAATTTTTCTATCATCATTTTTAAATAGTAATATTGGAAAGAATTTATTTATCTAGTAATTCATCTTCCTACTTTTTTGGGAACCTCCCATATAGGGACGATAACAAAAACGGAGGATATAATTACTTTTTAAACATTTCTTTCAAATTATAGACAAGAAATAACTATAATTATATGCAATTGTAAATATATCTTACTACTAAATTAAATTAATTTCAATTAAAATACAAATATTGAAAAAATCAATAAAAAAATTAATATTTATACACAACAAAAATTCTTATTAACTTTTAATTTAATAAGTTTTTAAAATTTTAATAAAAAAAATTAATTAAGTTATGTTTTTAAATTTATTTGATTACATTTAAAAATAACCATTTTAATATAAATATTTATGTTATAAGTTCTATTACCAAGCATTTCTTTTAAAATATGTCAAATATTACCTTCTGTAAAACAACCTATATTTCACTTTGCACCTTGATTTTCAATACCTTGTTTATTATTTTTAAAATATTGTTTTTTTAATTTTTTATGGTTTTTTAATATTTCATTCATATATTTTATTAACTCAGCATATTGACCATTTTCAATAAAATTTCTACAAGTATTATATTCGTTTCAATATTTTCCTTTATTTCCAGCGATTATTCCAACATATAATTTTTTAACTAAATGAAATTTATCTAAAACAAATTGCGCACCTAAATAATCTGCTACATCTTTAATTCATCCTGCACTATCACCACAAATAATAATTTTTGTTTGGTCAAAATTTTCGAAAAATCTATTTCCTTGTTCTTTGATAAATTCAGCAGTTTTTTTAACACCAATTGCTGTTTTTGTTGGTCTTATTATTACATCTGCTCTTTTATTAACTAATTTATGATTAACATTATCTGTACAAAATAATACTAAACGCATTGAATATTTACCAGAATTGCGTTTAAATTTTCAAAATTTTCGATGTCCATCATCAATACTAATATAAATAAATTGATTTGGTTCTAATTTTATTTTTGGAACATTTAATTTATTAACTTGATATTCTTGAAATAATCTACTAATACTTGTTGTACTAAATTTTGTTTGCTTCATAGTATGTAAAATATCAACATATCTTTTTCCATCAGCAAAATGTTCAATAACATTATTTTTGATATCCTGACAAGTTCTTTTATATTTAGGTAATTCTAATTCTTCATCTAATAAACAAACTCTTACTCATTTTTTTAATTGTTCATCATAATATTTATAATCACGACATTTATAAGTAACAAGACCATTGATAGTATTTCTAGTTCTTTCTTTAATTTTAACTGGAATATATTTTCTATCTCTTTCTTTTAATATTCTTCAATCTGTTTTTTCTCATTGATTTTTTATATCATCTCTAAATGATTGATACATTCTTTTTGTTGCTTCTTTTAAAGTTCATAAATAATTAAAACTCATATTTTTTTTCCTAACTATTTTAAAAAATTCTAAATTTATTGTAAATAATTTAAAAAAATAATTTACTGCATATATTATATAAATATATAAGTGTAATTTTAACTAAAATAAAAAATTATTTAAAAAACCACTTTCATATTTAAAATATAATAAACAAGTTACATATAATTAATAGTATAGGTATTACAAAATAAAAACCTTTAATTTAGGCGTTTATTTTGCATTTAAAAGCATACTTGTAAAAATAATCAAAAATAGTACAATTTATAAGTAAAATCAAGGAAAAAAAGGAGAATTTAATATGAAAACATGAATAAAAACAAATTTAAGTAAAATAACATTAGCATTAGCATTAACTGGTACAACAACTGGAACAATAGGATTAATCATGGGGGTGCTTACCCATAATGTTAGTGGAGTTAAATATTTTTTAACTCCACATAAACAAGTTGAATGAGTTGTTCAAACTATTTGAACAACTAATCCTAATGATACTTTAAAAAAAGATTATAAATTTGAGTTATATTTTGCAGATGAACCATTAAGAAGAAAATTTGATATATCTTTTCAAAATTGATATTACACTACAGATATAATATGAAATGGTAAATATCCTAATGGATATTTTAATAAATAATTTATATTTCTAAGTTAATATAAGAAATATTTTCATTATATTTATCAAATAAATTAATATTTTGTAGGTTTATTTCTTGTTTATCGGTAATTAAAATTAAATCATAGTTACCAGCACCAAAAATACCACTTATTTCAATCCGATTTAAATTATTAATTGGATTTTCAATTAGTAATTCAAATTCATTAACATTTTCAATTTTAGAAATTTCTTTATAAAATTCTAATTTAGAAAATAATTTTGATTTATTTGAACCATATAAATTTAAAGCATTTTCAATTTTATTATTATGAATAATTAATTTTGTAAAATATTTTCCATATTCACCATTAGCTAATGTTCAATCAGCAGGAATTAATGAAGGTATATTATTACTTTCTAATTCATTTGTTATTGATAATCAATTAAATTGATTATCATCTAATTTAAATAATTCATTTTGACTAATATCATTATTTTTTAGTTTAATGTTATTAACATCAGTAAAATCAAAATATACAGATTTTAATATTACTTTTATATCCTTATACTGTCAAATATCATTTTCACTAGGTTGTATTGGACTTGATTGTAATTCAAAATAATATGGCAATAAAATTTTATTATCATCATTTAATCCTTTATTTATTGATAATGATGAATAAATATATTTTGATAACATAGTAAATATTTGTTTAAATATTTTAACTTGTGATAAATTAACATAATTTGGATAATCTAACTCTCATTGCCTAAATAAGTTGGTAATTACTTCATCGGGTTTTTGACCTTCAAATTTTTTTCTTAATTCTGCTATTTTATTTTTTGGTTTACCTTTATCATCATAATCTGCACCTTCGAAATTTCTATTATAGTTATATGTATAACTTAACATATCTAATAATAATTTTTGTAAACTATCAATTGTTGGTGCATCTTTTATTTCAATTTCTATACTTTTAAATCTATTATTGGTTGCAAGATAAACATATCATCCCTCATTATTAAAAGATAAAACTTTTTTATCTTCTAAATGTATTTCATGTTTTAATGGTCAATTACCATTTCAAATACCACCCATTTCTCAACCTAATCAAGTATCAGTTACTCTTGCATTATTAATTACTTCTTTTCTTGTTTCTTTACCCCCACTAATAGCAATTAAATCTAAAACTGATTTTTCTTGCCCAATAAATTGTTTTGCTAAATTTCAAGGTAAAATTTGTTCACTAAATCATTGTTGTAATATTCTAACTTTTGGTTGAGTTTCAATAGGCATTGATAACAACGGAAATGCTATCTTATCTTTAATAAATAACTTTGGGTATACTTCCATATTGTCAACTTCACCAAGTACCTTTATATTGCCAAAAATCATGCTTCTAGGGGCTTTAATTTTTAAACCAGTAACTTTTGTATCTTTATCTAATGGTTTTTGTAATTTAATTATGATTGGATAACCATCTCTTGTTTTAAAATCTTTAATTTTAATAATAGTTATACTTTTAGTACTTCTTGTTTTTGGATTTTGATAAGGTTGTGAATAATTATTAATAATATATAAATTATCAATATTATTTTCAGTTAAGGGTTCATTAATAGATACAGCATATAACTTAAATTGATTTAATAAATTTATTTCTTGAAAAATTAAATTTTTAATATCAGTCATACTATATTCAATTGTATTATCATTAATATTAGTACTTGCTCTTTGATTTAATTGCATAGTAAAGTCTGATGTTTCAACAGCAGTAGTTTTTAATACTTTCTCAATATCAATAAAACCAATTTTAATAGTATTTGCTGAAAATCTTAAACTATTATTTTCATTATTTTTAAATAAACGTTCAATTTCATAAATATAAATTGTTCTTTTTTTAAATTCATCATATGCTCTATTAATATCAGGGTCACTAGTAGCTCTCATCATATTAGTAAAGTCATAAGGAATATTATCAATTAAATAATCATTTTCTAATTCTGCTTGATTAAGTTTAGTTTGTTTCTGTGGAAATTTCGTTTGTGGTTTGTTGTTGTTTTCCATTGTTCTCTCCTATTAATTGGTTATTTTTGGGGTTAAATAATTTTAATTTAACAGTTAAATTATTAATTTCTTGTTCATCATTAATATTAAATGTTTTACTACTTAATAAGTCTTTATCTAAACGTACTAATATTTGAATAAATTTAAGAATATCAATATTAAATTGTCATAACTTTTGTTCAATATAATTAATAGTTGAAATATTTACAGCTGTACTTTCTGGAACTGATTGTTGTGCTGATTTCTTTTGACTTGGTATATGAATACCACAACGTTTAAATATTTCATTAACATTTCAATCGTATATATCAGTTAAATTTTTACCTTTAAAATTACTATTTGTCATATTAATATTTTCATTTTGTTCATTATTATCTCCACCACTTTTAAATATGTAATTTTTAGTAACCAAAGTTCTTACTGCGTCTTCTATTAAAGATTGAACATTGCCATAAGTTTGACTAAATATAAATTTAGGTGAATTTAAAATGGTATCTAAAACAATTTGTTCATAAATAACATCTAATGCTTTAATTTTATCCATTACTTTATTACAATCTGCTAGCTCATTTGCTTTATTTCTCATAATTGCTATTGGTATATAGTTAATATTTAGTGTTTGTTCTTGTGCTAAATTAGGATTATTAATATATAATTTAAAATCTAATGGAAATTGTTTTTTATTATCACTAATACTATAAATTGCACGATTAATTGTTACTTCTTCATTGTTTAATGTATAAACTTCAAATAGTCTTACTGTTTGTACATTTTGTTCATAGTTATCATAAAAAATAGTACATTGAATTAATTTACCAGTAATATCATAAACTCTTTGTTGAATATCTACTACTTGAAAATATAAGTCATCATTAGCAATATAAATTAAATAACCACTAATTCCTAATTTACTTAATTTAAAAATAGAATTTCAATTTTTTCTGTAAAATTCTTGTTGAATTAAGTATTGTTTAATAGTTTCATTATTTATTTCTAATGGAGCATTATATAAATTAGCATTATTTTCTGCCACAAAATCAGTAAAATATGTCTCATGATTAAAATCATTAAAACCAAAATAATTTAAAATTGAAGCATGCGTACTTTTGTGTTTATTAGTTAAAAATTTTACTTTTTCATTTTGATTATCACTAGTATTTATTTTATCTCTTCTAAAAAATCTACCTAACATAATATTTACCACCTTTCTTTAAAATATTTGATTAATTTTTAATATAATTTTGACAATAATAAATATAATTAAGCCAGCAGTTGCAGATGATAGAATTACTCCAATTAAACCTAAAATAATTTTTATAATTTTAAAAAACATAATATTATTCCTGTAATTCTTCTAATTTTTTAAAAATATAATCTCTACCCATACCCCACATTATTCTATTATTATAAATATTAATTTCAGTATCCGCATTAACATTATTATTTGATATTCATAAACTACTTTTTAAAACATTTGTATCTAATTGATAATAAAAATTAATTATTTGTCAACTATAATTTTTATTATTTTCTTTACTAGTATAATCACCAAAACTATAATATATTCTATAATGTGTTTTATCTTTAAATATATATTCTATATGTGTAATATTATTTTTATCTACTACGACTTTACCTACTTCTTTTCAATTTGAACCACTTGGACTGGGTTGTGGTTGTTTTTCTAATATTTCATTAATGGCTTGTAATAATTTTTTATTTTGAGTTTTTAATAATTTATATTCATTATTTTCTAATAAATCTTTACAAAGTAATGAATTTTCTTCATCATTTAATGCAATTTCATTTGTTTCAGTATTATATTTAAAATAATCATTTGAAAATTTTTTATCTTTTATTTTTTCTTTTAATTCATTAATAGCACCGACAATAGTTTTATCAGTAGTTTCTAAATTAGGAATTTCTGCACTAATAGTATTTATTTGAAATGCAATAGGAAATTGTGATTTTACATCTTCTAATTTTTTATCTACTTCTTCTTTTTTATAATAATCAGATAAATTAGGAATTTTATTATTGATTTCATTAATTGCAGGAACGATTTGTTTAGAAACTGTTTGTAAAGCATCATCATTGATATTTTGCTTTTTATCTAATAAATTATTAGTTTCTAGTTTTGTGTAATAATCATGTTCAGTACTTTCTTCTGTTATAAATTCAGTTGGTGTATCTATTCCTTGATATTGATATATTTCTTCTATATCACCAATTAAATTAATTTTTCCACGTTCAGGATAGGAATTACCACCACCCCTAAATTTTTTATTTCTATTGTCATAGTAAATCGTTCCGGTATTTAAAATTCTTTTATTTTGGATTTGTTCACTATACGTCATGGAATCAACATTTAGCAATTCAAATTCATTAAAAACATTATTTAAATAAATTTTAATTACTTTATAAAATTTCATAAAGTTATTTTCTGTTAAATATTGATAACTGATTTTAATAAAATATCATTTAAATATTTCTATATTATTATTTTCAACTTTTTTTCATAAAGGACTAGTTTCAATATTAAATCAATTATTTTTAACATCATTAATATTTTCATTTGCTTTAATTAATTCAGTATTTAATTTGGTAATTTCATTTTCATTAGTAGTAATTCGTTTTTGTTGTTTAGCAGAAAAATCACAAGTTGGTGCATGTGTATAATCACCAATTTGTGGATTATTTTGTAATGCTTCGGGGGGTAATGTACCAATTTCATCAGGTCAATCTAAAATCATTGTTTCAGTTTCTTTATCATAATCAGTTGCAACATAACCTTTATTAATAAATTTACTAACAGGACCTCTATATATTTCATTTTCATTATCATCAACTAAATCATCATATAATTTAATTTGTTTTAATAATGTAAATTCTTTTTGTTGTTCAATTAATTCATCAACTTGATTTCTAGTATAAAATGCTTTTAAGTCAATTTTTTCAACATCTATTTCATCATCATTATAACTTGAAAATATTTGTTTTAATTCTGTTAGTCTTGCCCATATTTTCATTCTACTAGGTGCTAAATCTCAAACATTAATTGTAGGAATACTACTTGCACTAAATTGATTACCATTATTAAATTGAATAGTAGCATCAACATTAAATTCAATTGGTGTACGATTAAATACTCAATGTTCTACCATTACATAAACCATATCTCTTAATGTTTCTTTAATTAATTCATCTTTAAAACTATCAAAAGGAAATTTAGATAAAATAAAATTAAGATAAGCATTAATATCATTTTGAGCACGAATAGCAAATGTTTTAAATCAATCATTAGCATTTGGTCATGTTTGTATATATTGCTGTGGCGTTTCTGTAATTTTTCCAGTTAATGGATATCAGTTATTATAATTTTCAAGACTGACATCAGTTCAAAGTTTATTAATCATAATTTATCATTCCTTAAAAAATGCTTGTTTATAATGATGAGTATGTTTTTTTGTTTTTTTATGTGTTATATGTTCAATTTCTTTTTGTATTTTATTTTTACCTTTTTTTAAATTTTTCTTACTTTTTGTTACAACTTGACTATATGCAAATTTTTCTAAATGATGTAATAATCCAGTACCAAATAAAGTATTAACACTAAATTTTAAACCAACATTTTTAAATGATTTGTTAATATTTTCAATAGGATTATTAATAATATTTACTACTTTATGATAAGTTCTAATAGTTCTAAATATTTCTCTATATACTTTAAAACTATCTCTAATTACTTGTTGTACCACTGGTGGAGCAAATGCTATTGCTTTTAATCATTTATTATGATTAACACCATAACCAATGTATCAACCACTATATCAACGATATCAATGGAATGGATGTATTTGAGTAACAAAAGTTTTTGCTTTAAGAATACTATCAACAACTGTAATTGATTTATATTTAGGATTGCGATGATAAATAGTAATTGCACATTTATTTAATGACAAAGGTTGAATTTTACAACCCATAAATACTGGTGAATTTAATGGAATTAATTGTGCGTGTTTAATTGCTCTTTTTTCTGCACTAGTAAATAAATTAGTTGCTTTTTCTTTTAATTTCTGAATTTTTTCAAATACTTGTTTTTCTAACTTTTCAAATTTTTCTTGTAATTTATATATACTTTCTCGTATTTTTTCAAAATATGGTGTATCTTTTCAAAATTTATTTAAACCTTTTTTTAAATAAAATCTAATATCAAAATATTTAAAAGTTTGATTTGCTTTTAAAACAAGTTGATGAATAACATTATTTTTAAAATTAAATTTAATAGCATTAGCACGAATTTTTTGTAAATCTAAAATTAAAGTTTTTCCATATCTATTTTCTGTATGTATTGTATGAACTAAATTTAATCAATCATGTTGATTCATTTTTAATACTTCTTTTAAATCAGTATTAAATTTTTTTAAAAAGTTATTTGCTTTTTCAATATCTTTAATTTTAAATTTAGGAGTTAATTGTGGACTTAGTTTTATTAATGTATTTTGTAATAATAAGTAATCTTTTAACTCTTGTGCTTCTAATTTTTGAAAATTATTTTTATATTGTCTTTCAGCAACATAACCTAAATCTCGTAATACTGTTTCACGATTAGGAGTAAAACTATAATTCATTAAATAACGTTTATTACCAATAATTTTATCTGTTAAAATTTCTTTTCCACTTACTTGACTAATAATTTCTTGTAAATTTTTTGCTTCTTTAATTCCCACTTGTTCTAATGTTTTAGTTTTTTGTGCTAGTTTAATAAATTTACTTGTACGATAACCACGACTAATTTTATTAAGTCCAGCAAATGCAGGAAGTATATTAAAGAAAGTATTTAATTTTGTTACATTTCCTTTTAAATAATCATAAACTTGATTAATAGTAAAATCAGTTAAAAACTCTACACCAACAGCACTAATACTAGCAACTAAATCACTTGCACCTAATCCAAGTGCAAAACTTTCACTTAATCCACCAGTAAAAGGAGCAAGTGCTACTGCTATAACTTGTACACCAATCATTTCTAAAATTTCTCATCAAAAACTTTTGTTTTCTTGTTGGTTACTTGTTCTAGTATGTTTTGGTTTATTTATGTTTAAAAGTATTGCTGTACTAGTTGTACCGATTGGCATAATATTAATTTCCTTTATTTAAGAGTTATTTTAATTGGATTTGTTGTTCCTTTATAATTTAAGTCATTAACATTAGCAGTAATGGTTATATATAAGTCACCTGCTTTTTGTTTTTGATTACTTACATTAGTTTTTCCTTGTGCATCACTAAAATATTTAATAGTTGGATTTGTTAAATTTGGATTTAATGATTTAAGTTCATTAGTACTTTTTATTTGTGTATTTAATTCACTATTATTGTTATTAACATTTGCAGTAATATCAGTTGTTAAACTTGTAATTTTAGTTTTTAAATCAGTTTTTTCTGTTTTAATAACTCCACATAACATTCAACGTGATGTTGTTTCATTATTAGAAATATATGGTATTGCTTCTCCAACAACTTCACCAGCAACTTTATATGCTCTTCCTGCTTTATCATCTTTAATAAAATCTACATAAATAACTGTATTTTCTATCATATATCTTTTCATCGCTCTTGGTGTTGCTAAAATAAAGGTCATTAATTGTTGTTCATTTTTATCATTAGTAAAAATCATATAATCATCAAGAACAATTTCACATAATACACCTTTTACATATAAATTATTTCCATTTAAACGTAATTGTTGTGCCAACTGATTATCGGTAATTAAACCTTTATTATCTGCTAAATAAACTAAACTATCATAAAGACCATTAGTAATAAAAAATTTACTATTTGCAATGTTTCTAAATTGAAACAAAGTATTTCAAGCAGATAACATTGATTTTAAATAGTCTACTGGTGTTGTATCTTCAATATCGATTTTAGTAGCAAATTTTGCAATTGCTTGTGTATCATCAATTGCCAATTTATCTGCTAAATCATTTGCAACTTCATATTGCATACTATCTAATAAATTTTGTCCATTATTTGCTTTTAAATCTACATCTGCAATAATTTCTCCTGCAAGATATTTTTTAGTTATTTTTTTACTAATTTTATCTGTATCAACATATGGTAATTCATATCTTTTACTTTTATCATCTCAAGCAATAATTTTTACTTCTGGTTTTTTTGGTTTTTTAACAATAAACTCAATATTTACTGAGTCAACAATTTCAGTAGGGAAAAAGTTTGCTCATGGACTATTTGAAATTTTAAAAAATTCTATAAATTCTGGCGCTTCTACTAATCTCTCTGTATTGTCTAAATTTTGATTAAATGGTACTGACATTTTATTTCTTCCTTTCGTTTATAAATAATTTTTCTTTTTATAATTAATTAAAAAATTTTCTTTATCATTTGTTTTATTATTAATAATTATTTGTTTATTTCCACCTGTATTAATTGTTTCTTTAAATACTGGTTGTTCTTTAATCATTTTTTTAATAGTTTCTTCAATTTTTGAATTTTCTAAATTATTAGTTTTAAATTTTAAATAATCATAAAATTCAGTTTTAACTTGATATTTTTTAAATATATTAATTATTTCTTTTTCTTTAATTTCTTGATTAAGTTTATTTAACTTATTTTCTGCTTCATTAACTTTATTTTCTATTTCTTGTTGAACATTATTTTCAGTTAAAGGTTCAGTTGTTTGTTGAACATTATCTTTATTTTCTAACATTTAACATTCTCCTAATCTTATCCCAATAATCAATCTTTAACTAATTGTGGTATTTCACTTATTAATTTTTTATAATCATTAACTGCATTTTCTAATGTATCAATATCAGAAAATTTAAAACAATTATTAATATGTAAATCAAAATTTCTATCAATACTAATATCTTGTTTTCTATATTTTTCATTAAATTCAATTTTTGTCATATTATTTTTCTCCTTTATTAATCTTTTCATTTAATTTTGCTAATTTTTTTTGATGTTTTATAATTTTGTTATTTGCTCTAACATGTTTTGGAGTTGTGATAAATCTTTTTAATAAAACAATAATTTCTCTGCAAATTAATGTTCCAACACTTGTTCCAATAATTATTAATTCATGTAAAAATTCTTTCATTTCAATATTTTCCTTTCAATTATTTATTTTTTAATTATTCATCAAATTGACCACCATTAATTCTTTCAATCATCGATTTTGAATTACTTATAATGCTTACTAATAAGGCAATTTCTTTATTTAATTGTTCCATTCTCTCTTTATATGTATGAATTTCATTATTATAATATTCAAGTAATTTTTCTTTATTCATAAATTATTCACCTCCTTTATAAACTCATGTGATTATAATCTCAATTTAGTGAAGCATTATCATGATTTAATGGAACTTCGCTCATATTATCACTACCATATTGACTAGTTCTTTCACTATTAATTGTGAAACTATTATCATTAATTAATCTTGCAGTTTCATTATTAAATGATGTTTCTTGCATTTCTTCAATATGATTAGTTGTTTCCATTGGTAATAAATTATGAATAATTTCACTTATTCCTGCAATAATAGTAGGTACTGCATAAGCATTATTAAAATCATTATTAATACCCATAGCAACTCCACTTGATATTAAACATCCACCAGTTGCCATATTACAAATCTTTCTTATTGTTTCAAATTTATTAGGTATTAACTCAGTTAATCCACTAATAAGATTTGATATACCATAAGCATTTAAACTAATATATGTATCTCAATCCATTAATGACTGATTTTCTTGTTTATTTAATAGTAATCATGGAGGACCTTCTGTTGTAGTTGTAGTAGTTATTGGAGTTGGTGTTGTAGGAATAATAGGACTAATATTATTTTCTGTTCATTTACTATAATTTGCTAAACCAATTGTTCCTAAACCTAATAATATTTTTTTACTACTATTAATTAATTTAGTTTTAGTATTTGGTCTTTGATTTAAATTTCATATATCTAAACCTAATTTTTTACCAAATAATAAACTATTAATTGAACCTAATACTGGATTTGCAATTACTTGACCATAATAAGCACTTGTACCAATCATTGCACAAATTGGACTTATACCAGTTCTAATTAACTTAGTTAAAGTATAATTTGATTGTGTATTTTCGTTTGGCATTTTAATCTCCTTTATTTACTTTTAACATTTCTCTTACAATATCTAATAAAGTATTTACTTGATATTCATATAATTCAAATTCATAATTTCTAATTTTAATTTTTTCCTTTTTCATTTTTTTATTCTCCTTTAATTTTCTAATTTTTTAATTGTTACTTTAATTCAACCTTGATAAACATCATTATTACCAACTATTAATGCAACATTACTTTCTGGGTCCGAAACAATTATGTGTTTGGATTTAACATTTGGGTATTGTCTTAAAATAATTGCTCTAATATCATTACTTGTATGAATTGCTTTTGGAAATGGTGATAATATTTCAATTTCATCTTTATTTTCAAACAAAGTAGGTAATATTATCATTAGTCAAATTCACCTTTTTCTATTTTTTCAATTAATAAATTTAAAATATTTTTGTCAAAATCAGAGTTTGTATAATTAATTTTTTTAGTTCATTTAATTATATCTTTCATATATTTAAGTAATTTTTCTTTATTCATTATCAAAGTCTCCTAAATTTCCTCAACTTCTTCTATTTCATTTATTAACTGCTTCTAATCAACAACTATTACAGGTATTGGATAAAAAGTTTTCTTTTACTTTATTGCACATAGAACATTTATCTTCATATTTCATATTATTTCTCCTTATTTTCAATTTGATTAGCAATTTCATTTAATATTTTTAATACTTTATATTCATTTTTTAATTCTTTAATAATAAATATTAAAAATATTATTAGTGTTATACTTGTTATTAATATTGGTACTATTAATAAAAATTTTCATAATATCATTTTTTACTCTTTTCATTTTTTAAATCATTTAACATTTATTGAACAAAATGCACGATTTTTAGGAATGTTTAAAGTGTTAAAGATTTGACCAGTTACAATAATTTCATCATTTTTGTTTAATAAAATACAGCGTCTATAAAGTTTTGGGTTATTAAAAATTAAAGTAACGTAGTTTAATCCATTTCATTGACCACGAACACTATAATATAATTCTTTATTACCTTTTTCGTAATATTTTGCTTCAATAGTGTTACTCAGTTTTACTGTTAATTTGACATAATTTGCTTTATCTTTCATTTTTATAATTCCTTAAATAATATTGAATATGTTTATATGCATCTTGTTCATGTTTTGTAAATTTTATATTTCCTTTATAATTTTCTATTTTAGTTTTATTTTTTGGTTCGTTTTCTTGAAAATCTCAATTCATAACGTCTTCTACTAATACCATTAATGCACCAATAATTTTAGGAGTTGCTAATGGATTAGTTAATAATTGTTTTGAAGTTAAAAAGAAATTTTCTACAATAACTAATATTTTTTTATCAATAAATTTGTTTTTAGTTATTTGAAAATATATTTTATAAAAATCTTTACTTTCTAAAATAGTTTTTGTTTTAAATGTTTTATTTAAAACAATACTATTAGTTTCATTTGAATATATAACGATTCCATTATTACCAATTCCAGCAGGGTCAATTCCAATAATTAAGTCATATTGCATTATTAATCAAAGTTTCCATTTTTAATTTTTTCTTGTAATCTCATTATTAATTTCATTTTTCAATTACTAATATTAATTTTAATTTCATCACTAATATCATCTTTAAGTAATTCCATAAATTCATTATCAAGATAATAAATTAATTTTTCTTTATCCATATTTATACCTCCTGCTTAACCTAATATTTAAGATACAGTCGTAACAAATTGTTTTACTATTTTTATCTCTTAAAAAATATTTTCTTGTTTTTATATCATTAGTATTAAAGAATAAATAATCTAATTTATTTTGTTTACATGTTCAACAAAAATACTTTTTCATTATGAGTTGAAATTTCCTTATAAGAAGTAACTATATAATTAATTGGTAAATCATCATGTTTATATGGATTATTTATTTTAAAACATTTTCTGTTTTCTTCTCATGTAATGTTATATTTAAAACAAGGATTAGTAATTTTAGTTTTGTTATCTGTTATTTCACCCATAAATCAACTATTATGCTGTTCATAAAATTTTAATGGTTCAAGTTTTATATCATTAAGATAATATTCTTTTGAAGCAGTTGGTTTATTAACAGTTATTTTTTGGTCTTTAATATATGGTTCTAATAATTTTATTAATTCATTACCACTTAATTCTCTTTTAATATTTTCTAAATTAAAAACTCAATATGTATATTTATCATCAGCAATAAAACTATTATTTTTAACCATTCATTTTGGACATTGTAATTTATATTCACCATAATCAATAAGAATAGCTTGTGGTTTATCTTTAACAATTTGTTCTTTTTTAAATTCTATTTGCATAATAATCCTTTCCTAATATGTTCTGTTGCTTATAGCATAAAGAACATATATTTTGATTTTTAGATTATTAATAATACTACTATTAGTTTTATTCATTTCAGAAATTCTGGGCTCAAAAATAAATTGTGAAATTTTAAAAAGAAATCGAGGCATTCGATTCAATATTTATTTAATTTGTGTTAAACAAATTAATATTTTAATTGAACCGGCACCGCTCAATTTTTTTTACAAGTTTGAAATTTATTTTCTCGCCCAAAAAAATTTTCAAAAAAAATAAAAAATAAAACCAACACTTGCTCACTGGGGGGTGGCAAGGTTGGTTAAATAAAGAATAGAATTAATACAATAGGTCCCTACAACAGGTCTATATATACTAGTTTCCAATTCGCTCCCACCCCAAGAATTACCATTAAATGGTTAGTATATTTTATTAGGTATCACTCCACTTTTTATTTATCCATGCAAGTCCACATGTTCTAGCTACTATTTTTAACAACTGTGTTGTAGTTCACTTTTTTAGTTCCCTAACACGTGTTGATAATAGCGTTAAAGAGGTTTATTAAAAATTTTAAAATTTTACAATTACAAAAAAAAGACAAGATTATTTCTTGTCTTTTTCCTTAATAATAACTTTGAGAATAATTTTTATTTTATTTAAATATATATTTTTTAAAATACGTCGAATATAAATTTAAGGGTAAAAGAGAATTTAATTTTTCTATCATCATTTTTAAATAGTAATATTGGAAAGAATTTATTTATCTAGTAATTCATCTTCCTACTTTTTTGGGAACCTCCCATATATGCCCCATCGACGACAAGATTTGATAAATATAATATGCCCCATCGACGACAAGATTTGATAAATATAATATGCCCCATCGACGACAAGATTTGATAAATATAATATGCCCCATCGACGACAAGATTTGATAAATATAATATGCCCCATCGACGACAAGATTTGATAAATATAATATGCCCCATCGACGACAAGATTTGATAAATATAATTACGATGAATTTAAAAAAAGAACTATATATATTTATGAAATTGAACGTTTATTTAAAAATAATGAAAATAATAGTTTAAGATTTTCAGCAAATACTATTAAAATAGGTTTTATTGATATTGATAAAGTATTAAAAACTACTGCTACTGAAACATCAGACTTTACTATGCAATTAAATCAAAGACCAAGTACTAATATTAATGATAATACTATTGAATATAGTATGACTGATATTAAAAATTTAATTTTTCAAGAAATAAATTTATTAAATCAATTTAAGTTATATGCTGTATCTATTAATGAACCCTTAACTGAAAATAATATTGATAATTTATATATCATTAATAATTATTCACAACCTTATCAAAATCCAAAAACAAGAAGTACTAAAAGTATAACTATTATTAAAATTAAAGATTTTAAAACAAGAGATGGTTATCCAATCATTATTAAATTACAAAAACCATTAGACAAAGATACAAAAGTAATTGGTTTAAAAATTAAATCCCCTAGAAGCATGATTTTTGGCAATATAAAGGTACTTGGTGAAGTTGACAATATGGAAGTATACCCAAAGTTATTTGTCAAAGATAAGATAGCATTTCCCTTGTTATCAATGCCTATTGAAACTCAACCAAAAGTTAGAATATTACAACAATGATTTAGTGAACAAATTTTACCTTGAAATTTAGCAAAACAATTTATAGGACAAGAAAAATCAGTTTTAGATTTAATTAAAATTAGTACTGGTACTGTAACAAGAAAAGAAGTTATTAATAATGCAAGAGTAACTGATAATTGATTAAGTTGGGAAATGGGTGCTGTTTGAGATGGTAATTGACCATTAAAACATGAAATACATTTGGAAGATAAAAAAGTTTTATCTTATAGTAATGAAGGATGATATGTTTATCTTGCAACTAATAATAGATTTAAAAGTATAGCAATTGAAATACAAGATGCGCCAACAATTGATAGTTTACAACAGTTATTATTAGATATGTTAAGTTATACATATAACTATAATAGAAATTTTAATGGTGCTTTATACAATGACAAAGGAAAAGCAATAAATAAGATGGCAGAATTACGTGATACATTTTCAGGACAAAAACCCGATGAAATAATTACTAACTTATTTAAACAATGGGAGTTTGAATATCCAAATTATATAAAATTATTGCAAATTAAAGTATTTAAACAAGTATTTATTATGTTATCAAAATATATTTATTCATCATTATCAATAAATAAAGGATTAAATGATGATAATAAAATATTATTACCTTATTATTTTGAATTAAAATCAAGCCCAATAAAACCTACTAAAGATGATATTTGAAGATTTACAGATATAAAAGTAATATTAAAATCTGAATATTTTGATTTTACAGATATTAATAACATTAAGTTAAAAAATAATGATATTAGCCAAAATCAATTATTTAAATTAGATGATAATCAATTTAACTGATTATCTATAACTAATGAACTTGAAAGTAATAATATTCCGTCATTAATTCCTGCTGATTGAACATTAGGTAATGGAGAATATGGAAAGTATTTTACAAGAGCAATTATTAGTAACAATAAAATTGAAAATGCTTTAAATTTATACGGTTCAAATAAATCTCAATTATTTTCTAAATTAGAATTTTATAAAGAAATTTCACAAATTGATAATAATAATCAATTTGAATTACAAATTGAAAATCCGATTAATAACTTAAATCGGATTGAAATTAGTGGTATATTTGGTGCTGCTAATTATGAAATAATTTTAATAACTGATAAACAAGAAATAAATTTAAAAAATATTAATTTATTTGATAAATATAATGAAAATATTTCTTATATAAATATAGAAATTTAATTATCAAAATATCCATCTGGATAAATACCATCTCATTTTATGTCATAATCAAGAATTTGTTTAACACTAAAATATAAATTTATTTTATGTTCATCACTTGTTTCATGTGATCATATTGTTGTTCCAGCCCCCCCAGTAGACTGTATAATCATGTCCTAAATATGACTTATAATTATAAGTTTTATAATATGACATTATACTTAATAAAAGTGCAGCTATAACAGCAGTTCATAATATTATTTTTTTATAATTTATTTTAATTCATTTTTTAAAATTATTTAATTTTTTTCCTTTTTCTTCTTTTTCATTTTCTACATTTTTTATCATTTCTTTGCTATCTTGCATTTTAATTCTCCTTTTTTCCTTGATTTTACTTTTAAATTGTACTATTTTTGATTATTTTTACAAATATACTTTTAAATGCAAAATAACGCCTAAATTAAAGGCGTTTATTTTATGAGACCTATACTATTAATTATATTGAAATTGTTTATTATATAGCAAATGTGAAGATGCTTTTTTTCACAGTAGCATTATTTTTACCTCTAATTACATTTTTATATGGATATAGTGCATAAAACAAAGCATCATATGGGTCTTGGTACATATTTTTGTCTGGAATGTTAGTTTTTGTTTCATCATAACGTAATTCTTCTAAACATTGAGTAGTTTTTGGTAAATCATCTTTATTAGCATAAAAGTTTCCATAACTCATAATATTTCTCATTCAAACCACTCTATTAGTTAATCCTGCTTCTTGATTTAAATTTGAAGCATGTTTAATAGCAGTTTGTGTTATTAAAATAGTATTATGTTCATCTATTAATTTTTGATTTAATCAATCCATTGCTGTTCTTGCTTTATCATCATAAAAATAAATTACTTGGTCAAAATTTTCAAAATTATCCATTAATCCTAAAATTTCATTAACATAAGCATTAATTTTTTCGTTTTCATTAATAAAATCGTTTGGAGTAACTACTAATTCACAAATAACATACGGGTCATAATAACCAGTATTATTATATTCTTTAAAACCAACTATCATAAATACAGTATGGTCTTTTGGTCCCGTAGCTCAATCAATACCAACACTATAAAAATCAAATTTATACATATCTTTTTCTTGATTATAAAATTGTTTTAAATTATATGATTGTCAATATTTTACTGTTTTTTGAAATGGAAAAATTGTTGCATCACTATCTAAAAATTCAAAACCATAATAAACAGTATTAAATTCATCAGGATTACTTTTTTTCATTTCTAATAATGTTCTTTTTTGAATTTCAGGTAATTTATTTCAAAATGGTTGAATAGTAAATCTTAAAACAAATAAACCTAAACCACTAAATATGTCTTGATTTTCATAGTAAACTTTACCAACTTTTTTAAGATTATTCATCACTTTATCATTTAATGGTAAAAACGACGTACAGTATTTTAAATAAAATGGATGATATTTATCATATGGATTACATGTAAAAGTAATAAAGAAACTTTTGTAAAAATAGCGAGTAATCTTTTGTCCAAATGTACTACTATATATATTTTTATCAATAAATGTTCAACTTCACTCTTTAATTGGTTCATTTGACACTTTAATTCTGTTGCTTCTAAACATAGAGTTTTGTAATCTTTCATATCGATATGTTAGTTGCTTTTCTGTTAAAGTTTCTTTTTCTTCAGCCATTATTATTTCATCTGTTCTTGAACCTAAAAAACTTGACCCACCCGCTTCTTTTCCAAAAATTTTATTACCATTAGCATAACCAATAAAATCAATTTGTTGATTATTAGGAAAAATGATACAACCACCATCCTTAGTTATTTTTCATTTAATACCATGTGGGTTATTAGGTAGTAAATTAATATCATATTTATCTAATAAAACTTGACAAACATTCATTAATGCACCAATTGTAGTTTCACTATGAGTATTTTCATATCTTCTTACTTCTTGGACACTACTATCACTAAAATTACAACATATAAATAAATCAAATGCTAAACAGTTTCAAGTTTTTCTTGTTCCACGTGCAGTTGGTACAAAACGATAAAAACAATTGGTAGTAAAAAATTCTGCTCATTCATCACCAACAAATTGTTTAAAAATATCTCAACTAAAACCATAATTATTATCACTAAAATTAAGACTATATTTTTTATTTAATTGTGCATAACTAGTGATAAAAGCCATATTTACTCCTTATTTTTTAAAAAAAAAATTAAACTTAAATTATTAACAAACAAAAATTAGAAAGGAACATTAAAAATGTTTATATTACCATTTACTAATAATTTTGATTGAGATAAACATGATTTTAATCAAGATGAATTAAGTTTAAAACAAACAGAAGAATTATTTTCCAAAATAGATGATTATTTATGAAGTATATGTGATAAATCTGAATATAAATCATATAGATTTAGAAAAAGAAAATTAAAAGCAAAAAAGGGTTTACTAACTTATAAACGGCGTATTTATAAACATTATAACATAGAAAAACAAAAAACTGAATACGTATCCTTATTAGATAACTATCTTGGTGTTAAAAAATATAGTAAGCTTGCACCAAATGTTATTAAACAAATTTTAAAATATTTTGCTGATGATAAAAAGTATCGTGATGTTTGTGATACTTTTATTGAAGGTTTAATAAGCAATAGTACAGTTTGTAGAACATATCAAAAATTTGAATTACCAAAAGCAAATATACCTAAAATAGTATTAGAAAAAAATCAAACTTTATATATAAATATTGATGATGGACATAGAAAATTTAAGTTTAATGAAAAACACAATACTAAAAATTGTAAAAAATGTTCTATGAGATTATTAGTATTTTGTACTGGTAAAAAGAAAAATGGAAAATTAATTAATAAAAGAGCAGTTTGTAAAATAAGAGTATCAAAAACAGAAATTGGTGCAGAAAAAACAGCTAAATTTATTCAAAAATATGGTAATTTATATTTTGAAAACTTTGAGCAAGCAAATTTAATAGTTTGTGGTGATAGTGCAAAATGAATTAGAAAAACTGCTACAATTTTAAATGCTAAATTTATTTTAGATAAATTTCATGCTTTTCATGTTTTATTTCTTGGAATAATGGCTGGAAGAAGAAAAAATAAAATCACTAAATTACACTATCAAAATGCAATAACTTTATTTAAAAAAGGTCAATATTATGAATTAATTGATTTTTTACAATCATTAACCTTACAATATAAAAAATTAAAAGTTGGTTATTTTATTAATGCAAAAGATGGTGTATTAAACCAAGCATTAGTTGAAAATATTGGTTGCTTTACTGAAACTAATATTAAACAAATTTTAAAACATATGATTGGTGATAGAACTTATAATATTGATATGTATACAAAAATGGTTAATTTTAAATGCTATCAAATAAATACTGCCATCCAGTTATTATAAATTAAGATTAAAGATTTTTAAAAAAAATGAAAAATAAAATAAAACTTATTAAAGTTTACTTTAATAAGAGTTTTTGTGTTATAAAAGTAAGTATTATTATTGACTAATATTTTTCAAGTGTTAAAATTAACATACAATTGCATATTGAAGTCAAAATTATTCTCGTCTAACTTTATAATTTTAAGACAAATTTGAATCTTATTGACAACATCGGTACGCTCCCATTTTATTTAAAAAATATATTAATGATGAAAAATCATGAGAAGAAATCAATGTTAAAAATAGAAGTATTTCAAAATTTATATAAAAAAATTAAATTATTAAATTTCTTTCCTTATTAATTTTAAATTCCAGATAATTTAATTATCTGGAAAATATGCATTATTTATAAGTTTAAAACTTTTGATTATATATTATTTGTAAATGCTATCTTTTGTTCAGAAAGTACTAGACCAACTGA
Source organism: Spiroplasma endosymbiont of Lasioglossum villosulum (assembly GCF_964020195.1). Lineage (NCBI taxonomy): Bacteria > Bacillati > Mycoplasmatota > Mollicutes > Entomoplasmatales > Spiroplasmataceae > Spiroplasma > Spiroplasma endosymbiont of Lasioglossum villosulum. Next base: position 79,014 of record NZ_OZ026539.1, on the reverse strand, counting down.
TACTTCTTGGTTTATTGATTCAACATCTGCTATTTGTAATACATTATTAGAATTTCCTATCAAACAATCTGAATTTATTGAATTTAATGTTATATCTAAAATATTAGATATTTCTTTTACCATTTTATATACAAAATCATTTTCTTTAAGAAATTCACTAGTTTGTTGAGATTCATAATCACTTATTTTTATATTTTGCTGTTTTTTATTTAAATCAAGAAATTCATTAAATTCAAAAAATAAATGTTTTAACTCTTGTAATTGATCTTTTTGTTGATAAATTTTTTCATATAATAAATCTAAATTTTTAATATAATTTTTAATATTATTATTTTGTACTCTAAATTTTATAAACATAAATTTATAATCTTTTTTATTTTTTTGTTCAAAATTATTAACTATTTTTTTACATATTTTTTGATTTAAATTATATTTTTTTTGATAATCATACATTAATGGAATAAACTTTTTAGGAATTTTAATTAATGTTGTAAAATCAATTAAAAACAAAAGATTTTGCGAACTATCATTTTCATTAGTACATAATAAAGCAAATTTTTTGTTTTCATTAAAAAGAAAATTCTTTTTACTGTTTTTTGCCATTTTATTTTGTAATTTTTTAAAAATCATTTGTTCTTCTTCATTACAATCTTCAAATAATAGTAATGGATTAAAATAAAGGTTTTTTGCTATTTTTTGATTCTTCCCTTCATTTAAACTATCATCTTTAATAAAAATTAGATAAGAATATGGACCTTTATATTCTTGTAAAAAATTATAATAATTAAGAGTCATTTTTACTATTGATCCTGATTCTAATTTTAATTCTTCAAAATCAAATAATTTGCATTTACCATTATTTTCATTATTGATATTAATAGTGATATCACTAGAAGTTGATGGTTGTAATTCTTGTTGAGCATTACTTTCTTTATAGTTATTAAACTGTTTTATACTTTTTAAAAGTTCACCATATTTATTTTCTCCAAAAAAAGTAGTGAAATTCTTGATAATAATTTTAAGTGCAGCATCATAATCAGCAACTATTGATATAGAATTTTCAATTTTAGAGTTTTTAATAAAAAAATATTCACCTAAAAATTTATCTACTTGTTCTTTTATTGTAATGAAAAACTTAAAATCTTCTTTTATTTTTTCATGAAAAGTTTTAAATTCATTAAATAAATTAATAATATCATTACTCTTTTTGGTTATATTCAATTTATTTTCAGTAAAACAACTATTCATTTTATTATTAATTTCACTTAATTTATCCCTTATTTCTTTTATATTTTTTTCAATTTTATCTTTAATTTTTTTTATATCAATTTCTAACTTTAATTGTTCTTGCGTTAATACTATTATTTCTTTTTCTTGGCTTTTAATACTAATTTCATTTTCTGAAATTTCTTTTTTTCAATTTGAAATTTCTGTTTCTAAAATATGAACTCTTTCTTTTGAATTTTTAACTTTATTATTATAATCGATTCATAATGCATCTCAATGCTTTTGTATGTTTGCATCACTTGAATTAACTTCAATTAAAGTTGATACTACTTCAACATATTTTATTTTTGTTCTCATAGTAGTTTGGAAATCTTCAATATTTTTTTGAGTTTCTTGAAAAGTATCTTTATCTATCTTTACGCTTTTTTCTTTAAACTCTTCTTTATCTTTTTGCAAAGCTTTAATTTCTTTTCTTATTTTTTTTAATTCTTTTTGATCTTTTGCTATTTTTTCATCCAATGTTTGATTTCTAAGTTGATTATTAGTCCTACTTTTTGTTAAATTTTCAATATTACTTTTTAAGTTTTTTAAATCATCTTCTTTATAAAATAAATCCTTTTCATATTTACTATTTTCTAATTCTTCTTCTGATAAAATATCTTGATATCTTTGTTTATAATTACGTTGTTCCTCAACACTTTCATTTATGAAAAATGTGAATTCTTTTTTAAAAATTTCTAAATTTTCTTTAAATTTTCTAATCTTATTTTCAATATCACCTATTGAAACATTTGTTGTCGCTATCTCTAGAATAATTTTAAACCTCTCTTTCTTTTCTTTCAAAAATAAAAAACCACTTGCTTTAAAACTAAAGCAATGGCCAAACGCTTTTATTTTTGTAATTACATTATATAGAAATTATAATTATAGTTAAGGAATATGCTTACTTATACTATTGAATATAATAAAGAAATTTTTATCTTTGATTCTTATTATTTTTAATGTTAAAATTATTCAAATTAAATATGTAAAATGCCTTTTATATATAAAATTATTAATAAGCAAAGTACGAAAAATTTATAGATTACATTTTATAAATAAAATAATATAAAATAATATTAGAAGGATATGGGCAAACAGATAGGGTTGATTTTTATGAACGCAAAAGAATTAATTGCAAGAGTATCAGTTAAAACTAAATTTAACATTCAAGATATTGAAATAGTTTTTAATTGTGTAATTGAAGAAATTAAAAATATTAACCAACTAGGTAAAGTAATTACTATTCCTAATTTTGGTACTTTTAAAATCAAAAAAGTAAAACCCTGTTTACGACGAAATAGTAAAAATAATGGACAACACGTAGTTAGCAAATACAAATATATTAAATTTATACCTTATAAAAAATACAAAAAATATATTCGTTGTAAACCAAAACCAACAATATTAAATAACATCGACTATTAAAGTGTATGACCTAAAATGTGAGGAAAACTAATGAAACAAAGTAGTATTAATAGAATAAAATTAAGACAAAAAGTTAATATAAATTCAATTGAAATGTTTAAAGCATGCTTGCAATATAATTCTCAATTTCAACCGAAAGTTAAAATTGAATTAGCAAAATGGCGAATGTATTTTGAATATTGAGAATACCTAGAAAAACATGAAAATATAATTCCTTTTTCAATTAAAACATCAATTGACAATTTAACATTATACGGTAATCTTTTAAAAAGTCCCCTTAAAAATGAAAATAATAATAAAACAATAATTTTATTACATGGAATAACTAATACAAGATTTTGAATATTTAAACAAGCTTTCATTTTTTTACGTGCTGGCTACAATGTTATTTGATATGATGCTCGTAACCATGGTGAAAGTGATGCATCACCAACAACTTTTGGTTTAAAAGAATCACAAGATTTACAAGACATTATTGAATACTGTTGTAAAACATATAAACAAGAAACTACTGCTTTAGGATTATATGGTTTTTCATTAGGTGGCGCAACAGTAGTAATGTGAAGCAATTTATATGCAAAACATAAAATTAATCAAAAAGTAAAATTCATTATTTCTGATTGTACATTTAGTCGCTTAGATCGTACGTATAGTGAAAAACTATACAATTATGCTTTCTTACCTACTAATTTAATGTTGAAATTAAGTCGTAAAAAAGCACAAAAAACATTTGGTGTCGATGGTTTACAAGAAATACAACCAATTAAATATTTAAAACTAATACCTGATATGCCAATGTTATTTCTTCATGGTCAAAATGATCACTTTATTAACTACACTAATGCTAACGAATTATTTCAAGAAAAAATTCGATATGAAATACCAAAAAAAAGTTCATTATACACTATCCTTGATGCTAACCACGGTCAAAGTTTTTTAATTGGTGATTTAGACCACACAGTTGTTAATGAATATAATTTAGTAACTGATAAAGGTATTAGTGACACTACTTTAGAATTTGTTCAAAAATGAATCAATACTTAAGATAAACACTATTAATTGATATTTTTATTAAATATATATTATAATTAATGAGAGTGGAGCGATGATAAAAATGAAAATTAAAGTTATTATTATTGGTGCTGGCGCGACTGGGATGGGAGTTGCGAGTAAATTATTACGTAGTGAAAAAAATAGTGATAAAAATTTTGATATCCATGTTTATCAAGAAAAAAACTATATTTCACTTGGTGCTTGTGGTATTCCTTATTATATTGCTAATGAATTTAAAGATAAAAAACTTTTAAATGATCGTACAAAAAAAGATTTTTCAGAAAAAACTAATAATAAAAATAAAAATAAAATTCATTTAAATCAAAATGTTATTAAAGTCGATACAGCAAAACAAGAAATTCATGTCAAAAAAACAACAGACGATAAAACTAAAGCAAAAGTTGTATCTTATCATGCCTTAGTTATTGCAACAGGAGCCAAACCAAAAATTCCGCCACCTTTTAGTCATGGTATTTTGCCACATAATGTTTATAATGTTTTTACTAAAGAAGATGCCATAAATCTAAAAAAAGCAATGAAAAATGCTAAAAAAATAGTTATTATTGGTGGTGGATTCATTGGCATGGAAATGGCAGAAGCATGCTTAAAACAAAAAAAAGATGTCACAATCGTTGAAATGAAAGATCGATTAATGGCAGACGTTGTTGATAAAGAATTTAGCCAATTAATTTATGATGAACTAACCAAAAAAAATATTAATCATAAAACTAAATCAAAAAACAATGCCACTATTTTACTAAACTATCAAGTTGAAGAACTAATGATGACTCATAATAATGTTAATGATTTGCGTTTAAGAAGTGTAAGTGATAAAAAAAATGGAAAAACAATACCTTGTGACTTAGTAATACTAGCAGTTGGTTTTGAACCAAATACGAATTTTTTACAAAATAGCAACATTGAATTAAATAAAAATAAAGCAATTATTATTAACGAATTCTGTCAAATTCCTTCTAAAGAAAATGTTACAAAAAAGTTTTCAAATATGTATAGTGGTGGTGATTGTGCACAAATATATAGTCAATTTGATAAATCATCAATATATGTTCCCTTGGCAACTAATGCTAATAAAATGGCACGTATTATTGCTGATAATATTAAAAACCCAGAACATAAATATCCAGGAACTTTAGGATCAAGTATTTTACGTGTTGGTAATTTAGAAATAACAAAAACTGGTAGTTTTGATACGATTGATAAAAATAAAATTGGTAGTGTTTATATTAAAGATTATGATCTACCAAGATACTTAAAACAATCTCGTCCTTTATACTTGAAACTATTTTATGATAAAACAAATTTCCAATTACTGGCAGCACAAATGGCAGGCTATAATCATGCCACATTAAGAATTAATGCTCTTGCTACTGCCATTTGAAATAAAATGGACATCCGTGATTTACAAAATTTAGATTTAGTTTATTCACCTCCTTTTGCTCGTACTAGTGATATTATTCATATAGCAAGCAGAAAAGTAACATCGTCATAACCTATAAAAAATAAAAAGAATGAGGTAGCAACTATGACAACTCTTAGTAATGACAATATTAACTTATTAAGAGACTTTGTTGGTATTTCACACTGACAAAGTCTAATCGGGATAATTGTCTTTTTTAGTATTATCCTAGCACTTTCTATTTTTATTAAAAAACTAAACTTAAATTTCCAATTCGTATTTTTACTGGAATGGGATTAGGACTAATTTTTGGTATTACTATCCAAGCTATTACTGGTTTTAATAGTCATAACATTACTTATCCTAACTTACCTGGAACACCAATAAAACCCAATCCTGACTATATACCCTGAATTGCAGAAATTGTACACTGAATTGAATTATTAAAAACTATTTTTATTATTGGTATTACTATGTTAACTATTCCATTAGTATTTTTAGCTATTGCTAGAATTACTAGTAAAAAAAATAGTAACTCAAAAACAATAACTAAAGTTTCAGGAGTTGGTATTACTATTTTATTAATAAATGTGGCTATTGCTTTTACTATTGCCTTTGGACTAGGAATTGCTTTTAAAATTGGCCAAGGTTTTAATTTAACTGATGGTGGTAGTTACGATAAAACTACTGCCAAAACAATTCCCGAAATTATCATTAGTTACGTTCCTAGCAACTTAATTGGTGTTTTTACTCAAACATTAATTATTCCAATCATTGTCCTTGGTGCTTTAATTGGATTTGCAATTAAAAAACTAACTAAGCATAATGAAGAACGAATGGACAAAGCAAGAAACACTTTAGAAACAATATGAAAAATTATTATTTCAATATTAATGATGTTTATTAAAATTATGCCATTTGCTGTTATGAGTATGCTAGCAACAGCAATTATTAATCAACCAATTGGTGCACTTGCTAATATTGGCATTATTATTGGAGTCACTTATTTAGCACTACTTATTACTTTCTTATGACATTTATTATCATTATATTTATTTGGTATTAATCCTTATCGTTGATTATTAAAAGCACAGAAACCAATTATTGCTGGTTTTACAACTCAGTCTTCTAATGCCGCTTTACCAATTGCTATGAATACCTTAAAAGAAGATTTAAAAGTGAAAGAAGAGGGTAGTGATACAGTAATGCCGCTTTCAACAACAATAGGTTTAAATGGCTGTGCTGGAGTGCAAGCTGGCATTATTTTATCTTTCTTATGATTTAGTTTTATCCTTCCTGGTAATTTCCCCAACTGAACAATTGCTATTTTATTTATTAATGGCTTAATTGTAACATTAGTTGCTTCATTAGGAATTGCGGGAGTACCAGGAACTGCTGCTGTTGTAACAGCTGGTGTTTTAGGTGGTCTTGGTTTTGGTAGCTATTATGCTGCTGTTTATGGTATTATTGGTGCTTTAGATGGTTTATTTGATATGGGCAGAACTGCAGTTAATATTTCTGGTGGTTTACAAGCTACTGTTATTGCTTCTCGCAATCAAGAATTAATTGAATATGAAAAACTTTTATTAAAAAAATACCCTTTTAGGGGTTTACACATTTTAACAAAGAAAGTTGGAGCCAAATTGTTAATTAGAACTGAAAAAAATGATAAGATTCAAGCATTAAAAAAAGATACTAAAGTTAAAATTGAAGCATTAAAAAAAGTAAAAAATAGTGAGAATGATATTAAATTTTTAAAAGAGCAGTTAAAAAAAGATATTAAAACAATTAAAAGTGGTAAAGATATCTAATTTCCAATTATTATCTAAATAAATTTTTAGTAATCTATTTCATAAAGATATCACAAAACTAAATATATAGTAGAAATTAAGTGAGGAAAATAACTAATTTTTTGATATGGACTAATAAAAATTAATTGATGCGCTAATACATTTCTACCTTCAATAATACCTTTTATTAAAGGACTCTTATCAAATCTTAATGTATAATCATTATCCTTTGATTAAAATCATTTTTTTCTTTATACATACCTTCTAATTGACTTAGTAAGATATTCATTTTTTTGAATTTTCTTTAAACTGCAATTGCCTGCTGTTTATCTGATGTTACTGGTTTAGTTTTCTCTGCAAAATAATTTTGCATATAAATATCTGAAATATTTGTTTGTTTAGTTATATCAATAATTATTGAACTTTGATAACTTTTATCATTAAAACTACTAATTATTTTTACACTTTATTTTAGAAATTTTTTGTCATTCTTATTTATTGCCGTGAATAATATTATATAATGGTATTTAAGTTTTATTTTATATAATTTATATGAAGGTAAATGAATTTAAAGGAGAAAAATAAAATGAAAAATTTATTAAAATTATTATCAATTTTAGCAATATCAACACCAATACCATTAACTGTAGTTGCTTGTGATACACCAGACTCAAAAAAAGATACAAAAATTGATATTTCAACAAAAATTCCTAATAATATAAATTTAGGTACATTAAAATTTAAAAAAAATATAAAATCTGAATTTTTAAATAAATTACAAGCAAAATTAGTAGCAATGTCAGGTTTAAAAACTATTACAAGTGATGACTATGATGTTTATATAAAAATTTTTGAAAAATATTTTTACTTTAAAGATTTATACTTTATTGATATTTTTAAACCAAATGATTTTTTAACTTTAAATTTAAATATTAAAATTGTTGCTAAAAATGGAGCCAAATTTAAAGGAGAAAAAAATAATATTACAATTAGTTATTGCTTATTACAATGATGAAATGATTTAAACGAAATTACTAATATTGATAGTCCAAGTCAAATTGAGGCTATTTACCCAAATGCTGTTACAAAAGAAGAAATAGAAAATGCATTAGATTCAATCATCAATAATTCTGTACAAAAAATATGTTATGGCGATATTGTCATCAAAAACCTTGATTATGTATATGATATAATAGATGAAGATTGTATTAATAGAATTACTACTATTGATTTATCAACTACTAGTAAGATAGTCAAAGTTAAAATTACTGCTCAATGAAATTCAATTGATTTTGTTGGAATGACTAATTTAATATCTGTCACTTTACCAAAAGCTATTAAAATTATTAACTAATGTAAATTTTAAATCAAACATGAAAGAAGTCTATTGAAAATACACAAAATTTAATAACATATAGTTGCTATCCAATATATAATTTTAACCCATTACTTTTATGCCAAAGTAAATGGGTTAATTGTTTAAAAAGGGTAATTAAAATAGAAGCAATTCAACAACATATTTAGTTTAATTTCAAAAATAAAATTTCCATTCTATTAGAGTGTTTTATAATTTAATTATAAAATAAAATCAAAATTTTTTTCAAAAACTATTATGCTGTTAATAAAAAATTACTTATTTTTTCAAAAACAACATTCATATTTAATTTCTTAGGTTTAAAAGAACCATTATTATTAATTTTCATAAACATTTCTTTATACCACAAAGAAAGTTGTTCATAAAAATCTTTATTTATTTTATCTTTATTTTTAATTGTCATCATCATAATTTCATATCAATTTAAATTACATTTATATGGCTGAAAACCTTTTAAATCTCATTGTATACAACATTCAATAATTAAAAAATCAGGAGTTGCAACAAATTCAAAATCATTGTATTTAGTATAACATTTAAATAATGAATTAACATAATGATTTCGTTTTTTCATTTCTAATTCTCATTTACATAAAAGTAAATTAAAATAGTTGCGTTCCAAATCTAAAAATGGTTGCATGGCCATATTTGTAATTTTTTTATTTAAACAATGATCATACATTAGTAGTTCTTTACGCAATGCAGTTAAACTCATATCTGGTGTATAACTAAATAATTCATACGGAATAATTCTCATTATTAATTTTCCATTCTATATTATTTAACTTTTACTTTATTTTGTTCTTTTTTAATTAATTTATTAACTAAAAGTCTAATTCCTTTATACACTTCTAATAATCACATTGATATTGTTGATAAAGCAATACAAAGTAATCAATCAACTACCCGAAAACCAGCACCAATACCAAAAGCATTGCTAACAACAGGTGTAAAAATAATAAAAGTATTAATAGCAAAAGCACTAATCGCCGCAACTCAAATATATTTATTTTTTCAAGTAATCTTATTAAAAATACTTGTATTAGCACCTGAAACAAAAGAAAATGCATAAAAAACAGGAACATTAGTCATTATAACAAAAACAAAACCTTCACTATTATTTTCACGTAAAATTTGAGGTAAAAAATGAAAAGCTAATAGTAATAAGGTACTTAATATTATACTAACAATACAAATAAATCCTCAACTACCAGTAAGAATTCTATTATTCCGTTTCGTTGGTTTTCTAAGCATTAAATCAGGGTTATTAGGTCCCATTGACATTGGAATTGCAATAACAGATTCAACAATTAAATTAATTCATAAAATTTGAATTGGTTGCAATAATTCATTTCATCCAAAAATAGCACCAATAACAATTGAAAATACTTGGGCCATATTAGTAATTAAAATAAAAATAACAATTCTTTTAATTTTACTGTAAATATTGCGTCCTTCTTCAATAGCATCAACAATAGTAGCAAAATTATCATCAGTTAATACTATTTGTGAAGATTCTTTAGCAACATCAGTTCCCATAATACCCATCGCTACTCCAATATCTGCCGCTTTTAAACTAGGAGCATCATTAACACCATCACCAGTCATCGAAACAACCTTATTATGACTCTGCAATGCTTTAACAATCTTAACTTTATGTTCAGGAGAAACACGAGCAAAAACTCGATATTGATTAATATTAGCATTAAATGATTCTTCTGGAATATCATCAATCGTATTACCACTAAGTGCTTGTGTTTTATTTTCAATGAAACCTAATTCTTGACCAATAGCAACAGCAGTATTTAAATGATCACCAGTAATCATAATTGTATCAATACCTGCTTTTTTAGTTTTAACTAAAGAATCTTTAACTTCGTTTCTTGGTGGATCAATCATTCCAACTAATCCTAAAAAAGTTAAATTACTTTCAATTTCACTAATATTACTATAATCTTTCGTATTATTAACAGTTTTATAACTTGCTCCCAAAACACGTAATGCTGAATTTGACATTTCTTCCATACTTGCAATTATTTCTTTTTTAATTTGTGCAGTTAATACTACCCTTTCATTATTAATAAGCGCATGAGTACAAATATTAATCATATTATCAACCGCACCTTTAACAAAAACATAAGTTTCTTTATCGTATTCATTAATTGTTGACATTAATTTACGATTGGAATCAAAAGGTATTTCATGAACTCGAGTATGTTTATCACTAAGTGCCTTTGTTGGAAACTTTAATGTTTCTGATCAATTAATAAGTGCTGCTTCCGTTGGATCACCAATAGTTTTATTTTTACTAACTTCACTATTATTACATAATACTAAACAATCTAAAAATAATTGTTCTTGCTTAGTTTTCTTTTTAAAGTCATTACTATCATTAACTGATTTTGTTAAATAATATTTTTTAACAGTCATTTTATTTTGTGTTAAAGTTCCGGTTTTATCAGAACAAATAATATCAACTTGACCTAATGTTTCAACAGCAGGTAAATGTTTAACAATAGCATGTTTTTTTGCCATTCTTGAACTTCCCAGTGATAATGAAACGGTAACAATAACTTGCAAACCTTCAGGTATTACTGCTATTGTTAAAGCAATTCCAAAAATTAAAGCATTAATAGCAGGTACTTTAATTAAGAAAAATTGTAATAAAAACATAGCTAAACCTAATAATAAAGCAAAAACCGAAATTATTCTAATTAAAAAAGACATTTGTCGCGTTAATGGTGATTTAGGTTTTTTTTCTTCTTGTAATAACTTAGTTATTTTTCCAATTTCAGAAGTTTTTGCTGTTGCATAAACTAAACCAAGACCACTACCTGTCGCAATAGAAGTAGACATAAAAACAAGATTAGTTCTTTCACCAATTGATAATTTTTCTTCAGTTAATGCTTCAGTAGTTTTACTAATTAAGGTTGATTCACCAGTTAAAAGTGATTCATTAGTACGTAAATTATAAGACTGAATAATACGCAGATCAGCAGGTACAAACATTCCCGCATCTAAATAAACCAAATCACCTACCACTAAATCTTTAGCATCAATATCGTATTTATTACCATTACGAATTACTACTGCTTGTGAAGAAACTAATTTCTTTAAAGAGTCCAAAGAAGCTGCAGCTTTTACTTCTTGATAAGTAGCCAAAGTAGCATCAACAATTACAATTAAAAAAACAACTAATGCTTCTTGTCATTGACCAATAACAGTAGCAATAATTGCTAATGCAATTAATACTAAAACAAATGGTTCAATAAAATGTGCTAAAACTATTTTTCAAATTGGTTTTTTTTTCGTAACTGGTAATTGATTAGGTCCTGTTTCTATTAGCAATTGAGCTGCGGCTTCTTCAGTTAAACCTGTAACAAAATTAGTATTTAATTTTTTTGCTAATTCCTTAGTTGAATCATTTCAAATCACAATTATTTAACCCCCTTTTTAAATTTAATCCATCATAATTCCTTTTCAAAATTTTTTATCATTAGATTGTGGCCCTAAAGCAGTTTGTGGTAATTTTTGAATTTTTAACATCTCTTCTTCTGTTAGTTGAAAACCCCCAATATCGGGATTACTAATAATTCGCTCTGGATTAGTTGATTTAGGAATAACTACTTGACCCAATTGTCAAGCTCATCTTAAAGCAATGTGACTAGTAGTAACCTTGTATTTATTTGCTAATTCTTGTAATAATGGTATTTCATCTGCTCTACCACCTAGCATTGTTCTTCATGAAGTAACAGCAATATTATTCTCGTAACAAAAATCTATTGTGTTTTTTTGATTAAAACCAGGATGTGTTTCAATTTGATTAATTGCTGGTTTTATTTTTATTTTTTTTAAAAAATCTTTCAATTGTGAACTATTAAAATTTGAAACACCAATTGCCCTAACTTTACCATATTCATAAAATTCTTCTAAGGCTCTTCAACATTCAAAACTTTGTTTAGTTGGTCAATGAATTAAACATAAATCTAAATAATCTAGTTTTAAACGATTCAGGATACCACGCAAAGCATCTTTAGTAAGTTCATATTCATGATTGTCATTTCAAATTTTAGAAGTAATAAATAAATCTTCCCTTTTAACTTCTGGATTTTCTGCTAAAAAATCTTTAATTGCATTCCCAATTATCTCCTCGTTTTTATAATATTCTGCAGTATCAATATGACGATAACCATTTTGCAAAGCACAAATTACTAAATTATAAATAGATTTACTATCAACCATTAAATATGTACCTAATCCAAATTGAGGAATTTTGACACCATTATTTAAAGTTATCGTTTTTTGTAAAATTTGTTCTTTTGTAAGTTTTAACATTTGTCTAATATCCTTTCAAACAAAATATTAATTATAACCCGCTGTAAAACGTTTTTTAATAAATTTTTGTTCTTTAATCTCATTAATAATAGCAATTGCTGCATCACCATAACTAATTTCACTTTTTCCTTCTTTATTAACAATTAAGTGATTGTTACCAATTTTAAATTTGTCTAAAGTTGGTAATTCTGGGTCATAGTATAAAGAAGGGCTAAAATATGTTCAATTAATGTCACTGCTACGATAAGTATCTAATGCTTGAACTTGTTGTTGTGCATGCTCTTTTCATGCTTCAGGAAATGCAATTGTTTCTACTAATATTTCATTCTTATCATTTAACAAACTACCAGCACCACCAACAATTAATAACCTTTTAATATTTTGACATTCATGCATGATAGTAATTAAGTTTTTAGCAACTTGCTGATGAATATTTTGGGGATTATCAATAGTAGGGCCGTAAGCACTAATTAAAATATCAACATCATTAACAACCGCTTTAATACTACTTTTATTAGTAAGATCAGCTTTTTTAATGGTCAATCGATTATCATTATTAAGAATTGGCATTTTAATAAGATTTCTAGTAATGGCAACAACTTGATATCCCTGTTTTAAAGCTTCTTTAGTTAAGGCAAGTCCTGATTTTCCTGATGCTCCAATAATTCCAATTTTCATAGTTAGTACTCCTTTTCAAACTTAATTTTAACGAAGAGTCAACAATATACTATAGTAATTATAACATAAGTACACCTTATATTAGGTATTAGTTTGGGTGTTAGTAAATCATAAAATTATGATTTTAATTTATAATATTGCTACTTTTACTTATAATTTTACAATTATATATAATAATTTAATTACAAAAATATTTTTAAAAAAGATAAAAAAATGATATTATTAATAATAATTTATTAAATGTTCATTACTAATATAGATATTTTTATCTATATTAGTTTTTTTAATTTTATTAAATTATTTTAAAAAAAATAAAGATAAATATTGAAATTTAAAATTTACTATATGTTTATTTTTAAAATAAAGTCTTTATTCAAAAAACAAAAAGATGAAGGAGAAAATATGTTATTTAAAGAAAATACAGAAAATTCAAATGTTACATTTTGTATTAAAAATCCTACTGTAAAATATGAATTTCAATTACATCAAGATAATAACCCATTAGAAATTGAAACACTAGAAAAAGTAACAGTAACTTGTCATCGCGATGATTATATTATTACAGGAGTTATTGGTGAACATTGAGTTGTTAACCAAAAAAATTTAAAACTACTTATATTCCGGTTATTAATAATATAAGTAAGGGGGAAGCTTGAGCAAATCCCGATTCTAAAATAAAAATAGTTAATCTTAATAAAGATAATAAAAGCGGAGAATTATCACTACCTTGGGGTCCAAATGGTACTAAAAAAGAAGTAAAATATACTAAAGAAGATGTTTTAATTTGAGATGAAGATGGATATTGATATCCTTGCAAAAAATCAGTGTTTGAAAATACTTATTTAATTAGTCAATCTAAAACAGAACTTGAAAAACAATTTCAAAATTTACTTAAATTAACAAATAATAATGATAATTTAGAAACTCAAGATGTAAGTTCAAATAGTGAAACAAGATTGAATGTTAATGAAATTAATAATTTAATGCCTTTATCAACAAATACAACAATATATAATTCACAAATACCAAAAAATTTGAACTAAAAAAATAAAATTTAATAAAAAATATTAATTTAAATAATTAATATTTTTTATTTTCTTAATATTTATCACAAAAAGTATAAAGTAATGATAAGATTGCAGCGCCAATTAAAACATCATTTTGATTATGATTTGCTACTTGCGTAGTAAAACTAGGTAATAAACAAATATTATTAAAAAAATATTGATCAATAATTCTTCCAATATTATTATTTGTTAATGAAAATTGTTCTTTTAATATTTTACAATAATCATTATTATTTTTAATTAGTATTGAAGTTTTTTTACTAGCACCAACATCAAGATGTAAACCTTTTTTATATAAAGGTAAATTTAAAACTTGATCATTATTTCAAATATCATATAAATCAAAAATTTTATGTTTTTGAAAAAAATAACTAACTTTATTTTTGAATTTACTTTCATCATTATGATAACTCAAATAGTTTTTTAACATTAATATTTCAGTTCTGGCACCAAGTAAAATCAAAGATTTAATGTTATATTTTAATAACTTATTAGTTAAAAATTTAAAAAACTGTTGTTGATGTTTAACAAGTTTTAAATCTTCATTTAAAATATTTGGTTGTGGAATAACAGTTTTAACGAATAAATGTAACTTTTTATTTTGTAAATTACTAACACTTAAATCTTCTTTTTTATTAATAATTAATAATGCAATTGAAAAAATTTTTTCAAAATCATGAGCATACGAATTGTTCTTTTTTTTATGTAATAAATTACGAAAAGTCTCAAAATCAAAAATAAGAATTGGATATTCAATCTTATCTAAAAATTTACCAATAACATTAATATTTAATTCAATATCTAAGTTATTTATTTTTAATTTTTCCATTGCAATACCTTTTCTAATACATTTATTTGATAAGAGTACTGATTTCACTAACTTCATTTTTAATAATTTTAGTTTTTGATGGATAACCATAACCAGCAGACACTAAAATTGTAACATGATACTTATTAGGTTCAATAATCTTATTTGATTCTAAGTAAGTTAATAATTGTTGTTCATTAAAACCACCTAATACAACATTATCAATTTCATGAGCAGTTAATAATAATAAAAGGTTTTGTAATAAAATAAAAGTTTGACATTGTGCCCAATGATTTATTTGTGTTTTTTTGTCATGATCAAAGAAATTATTAAATGTTGATTTATAAATTTCGTATTGTGGTTTTGTTAAATTACGTCTTTTCATAACAGTATCAACAAATCATTGATTACTAGTATTGAAATTTTCACCACTATAACTTAATAAAATAAATAAATGTGAACAAGTACTAACTTGTTGTTGATTATTTATGATTGGTTGCAATTGTGCTTTAATTTTAGAATTACTAATAACTAAAATTTTTCATGGTTCTAAACCATATGAAGATGGGGTATGACGCACATAGTTAAGAATATCGTTAATTTTACTATCACTAATAACTTTACTAGGATCATAATTACGAATTGATTTACGATTTAAAATTAGACTTTCCAGTTCTTTAACATAAGGCATTGATTTGTCATCTCTTTTCTATAAATTAATTTTACTACTAAAATATTTTTAATCAAAAATCTTTATTCTCTTTTGAGAATAAAGATTTTTGATTAAATGTGATTATTCAATAACTTCAGTAACTTGTCCGGCTCCAACAGTTCTTCCACCTTCACGGATTGAGAATTGAGTACCTTTCTCAAGGGCAACTGGGTGAATTAATTCAACAGTAATAGTAACGTTATCACCTGGCATAATTAATTCCGATTTTTCACCTTTATTAATAAAGTTTCCCATACTTCCTGTAACATCAGTTGTACGAAAATAAAATTGTGGTCGATATCCCGGATTAAATGAAGTATGACGTCCACCTTCTTCTTTAGTTAGAATATAAACTTCACCTTTAAATTTAGTATGTGGAGTAACTGATCCTGGTTTAGCAATAACTTGTCCACGTTGAATATCTTCACGTTTAACTCCACGTAATAATACTCCAACGTTATCACCAGCTTGTGCTTCATCTAATAATTTTCTGAACATTTCAATACCAGTAACAACAACTTTTTTAAGACCTTTGTTAATACCAATAATATCAATTTCATCATTAACTTTTAAAGTTCCACGTTCAATTCTTCCAGTAGCTACTGTTCCACGTCCAGTAATAGTGAAAACATCTTCAACAGCTAATAATACTGGTTTATCAACTTCTCTTTTTGGTGTTGGGATTCATTCATCCATTGCTGTTAATAATTCTTTAATTTTTGCTTCTCATTCTTTTTTACCATCTAATGCTCCTCTTGCAGAACCACGAATAATTGGTGTATCATCACCTTCAAATTCATACTTAGTTAGTAATTCACGAATTTCCATTTCAACAAGTTCTAATACGTCATCGTCTACACTTTCCATATCACACTTATTTAAGAATACAACAATTTTTTTAACTCCAACTTGACGTGCCAATAGAATGTGTTCACGTGTTTGTGGCATTGGACCATCAGTTGCAGAAACAACTAACACTGAACCATCCATTTGAGCTGCACCTGTAATCATATTTTTAATGTAGTCAGCGTGACCTGGACAGTCAACGTGTGCATAGTGACGAGTTGGTGTTTCATATTCAACGTGAGCTGTATTAATAGTAATACCACGTGCTTTTTCTTCTGGAGCAGCATCGATAGAAGCATAGTCCTTAAACATACCTTTATATCCATCTGCTTCATGTTTTGAACAATAACTAGTAATTGCAGCAGTTAATGTTGTTTTTCCGTGATCAACGTGACCAATTGTTCCAACATTAACGTGCGGTTTTGTACGTTCAAATTTTTGTTTTGGGCCTGTTGATACAGGCTTTGATTTTTTTACTTCTTTTTCTGCCATTTTTGTTTCCTCCTTGGAAATAATTAATACTTATTTTTATTTAATTAAATTAAACACTAAGATAATTTTAAAGTAAAGTTATTATACTTTCAATTAAATTATTTTATTTTTTAGTAATTCTTCCTTTTTGATATTTACCAGCAACTGCTTCAGCAACTGATTTTGGTGCTTCTTCATAGTGTGAAAAAGACATTGTATATGTTCCGCGTCCTTGGGTCATTGAACGTAATTCAGTAGCATAACCAAACATTTCAGATAAAGGCACTTTAGCTTTAACAACTTTACTATTACCACGCATTTCATCTGCTTCGATAGTACCTCTTTTACCAGAAATTTTACCAACAATAGAACCATAATATTCATCTGGAATAATAACTTCAACATTCATAATTGGTTCTAATAATACTGGTTTTAATAAATCTTTATTATCTTGTAAAGATTTAGAAGCTGCAATATTAAAGGCACGTTCTGAAGAGTCAACAGGGTGGAATGAACCATCATATAATGTTGCTTTAACGTCAATAACTGGATATCCTGCAATTAAACCATTAGCTAATGATTCAATTAATCCTTCTTGTACTGGTTTAATGTATTCACGTGGCACTTTACCACCAACAATTTTATCAACAAACTCGAATCCTTTATCTGGATTTGGTTCAAATTTAATAATAACATGTCCATATTGGCCGCGACCACCTGATTGATGAATATATTTACCCTCAGCGCGTTCACAAACTGCTTTAATTGTTTCACGATAAGCAACTTGTGGATTTCCAATGTTAGTTGCTACTTTAAATTCACGTTTTAAACGATCAGTTAAGATGTCTAAATGCAGTTCTCCCATTCCTGAAATAATTGTCTGTCCTGTTTCTTTATCTGATGAAACACGGAATGTTGGATCTTCTTCTGCAAGTTTTTGTAAACCTAAACTCATTTTTTCTTGATCAGCTTTTGTTTTAGGTTCAAGCGCTAATGAAATAACTGGTTCTGGAAATACCATTTTTTCTAAAATAACTTCATGTTTTTCATCACATAATGTATCACCAGTAGTTGTATCTTTTAAACCAACAATAGCAGCAATGTCACCAGCATAAACCTTTTTAATTTCGGCACGACTATTGGCATGCATTTGTAAAATTCGACCAACACGCTCTTTTTTTTCTTTAGTTGAGTTTAATACATAACTACCAGATTCTAATGTTCCCGAATATACTCTAAAAAAAGTTAATCTTCCAACAAAAGGGTCAGTCATGATCTTAAATGCTAACGCTGAGAAAGGTTCTTCATCACTAGAATAACGTTCTACTTCTTTTAATGAAACAGGTAATATTCCTTTAATTGCAGGTACATCTAATGGTGAAGGCAAGTAATCAATAACTGCATCTAACATTAATTTAACACCTTTATTTTTAAAGGCACTACCACATAATACTGGGAAAAACTCAGCAGCAATTGTTGCTTTACGAATTACTGTCTTAATTTCAGCAACAGTTACTTCTCCTTCAGCATATTTCATAAAGAAATCATCATCAAAGTGAGAAAGTGCTTCTAATAATTCCTCACGTCTACTTGCAATAACATCTTTAAGTTCTTCAGGAATTGCAATTTCTTTATAATCCTCATTTGGTTTACCATCAAAATGGTATGCTTTCATCTCAATTATATCAATAATTCCATCAAAAGCATCTTCTGCACCAATTGGTCATTGAATTGCATGAGCATTAGCACCAAGACGATCTTTTAATGTTTGAATTGAATGAGCAAAGTCAGCCCCAATTTTATCCATTTTATTTGCAAAAACAATTCTTGGTACATTATACCTAGTTGCTTGATTTCAAACAGTTTCGGTTTGTGGTTCAACTCCAGTTTGCGCGTCTAATACAGCAACTGCTCCGTCTAAAACTCTTAATGAGCGTTCAACTTCAACAGTAAAATCAACGTGACCCGGAGTATCAATAATATTTATTCGATTATTTCTTCAAACAGCAGTTGTTGCAGCTGAAGTAATAGTAATACCACGTTCTTGTTCTTGTTCCATTCAGTCCATAGTTGCGGCACCTTCATGTACCTCACCAATTTTATGAATTTTACCAGTATGATATAAAACTCTTTCTGTTGTTGTAGTTTTACCAGCATCAATATGAGCCATAATTCCAATATTTCTAGTATTTGCTAGTGAATATTCTCGACCTGATTTTTCTGCCATTTTCTCTCTCCTTTATTATCATTTATAGTGAGCAAAGGCTTTATTAGCTTCAGCCATACGATGAATTTCATCACGTTTTTTAATTGATGAACCATTACCAGTAGCAGCATCCATAATCTCAGCTGCAAGTTTATCTTGCATACTATTACCATATCTTGCTTGTGAATAAGAAACTAATCAACGAATTGCTAAAGTTATCTTACGAGTAGCACTAACTTCAATAGGAACTTGATAGTTTGCACCACCAATTCTTCGAGTTTTAATTTCTAATTGTGGTGTAATATTAGCAATTGCCTTTTCAAATACTTCTAATGGTACTTGTTGGGTTTTTTCTCCAACAATTTTAAAAGAATTATAAACAATTTTTTGAGCTACACTTTTTTTACCATCAATCATAATGGCGTTAATTAATTGAGTAACAATTTTTGAATCATAAATTGGATCAGCAACTAATTCTCTTTTAATAGCTTGATTTTTACGCATTTAGTTTTACCTCCTTATTTCTTATCTTTTGGTTTTTTAGTTCCGTATTTAGAACGACCTTGATTACGATTTACTACTCCGGCAGTATCAGAATACCCACGAATAACATGGTATCTAACTCCAGGTAAATCTTTAACTCTCCCACCACGGATTCCAACAATAGCATGTTCTTGCAAATTATGACCTTCTCCAGAAATATAAGCAGTAACTTCCATACCGTTAGTTAAACGAGCACGAACAATTTTTCTTAAAGCTGAGTTAGGTTTTTTTGGTGTTCTTGTAGTAACTACAAGCGCTACACCTTTTTTTTGCGGACTGCTAATTGAAGAAGTTGTTTTTGTTAATGAATTATATGAAACATTTAACGCTGGTGATTTAGATTTGTATTTTTTATCTGTACGTCCTTTACGTAATAGTTGGTTCATTGTTGGCATTAATCGTTAGCCTCCTTTATGATTTTAAAGAATTAATTATATACACAATTCCTAGTGTATCAAAATTTAGTCCAATAAGTATAATACCAGTTTTTAATAGTAATAGTCAAATAAATTTTGAAAAATAATTAGAAAAAAATGACACAATTTAAATTGTGTCATTTTAATTATAATAAAATATTATATTTCTTATTCGTGTGCTGTTACACCAGTTAATTTAACAGCAACTGCAACATCTTTTGATTGCCCAAGTGTAACTTTAATATTAACTGTAATATCTCCTACAGTTAAATCTGTATCTTCTTTATCAAAAGTAAATGTTGCTTCACTAGCTTTATCTTCATCAGTAACTTTTTTAATTGCTGCTGTAATAATATCTTTAGCATCACTTTGTTTTTGTGAATCATTTAATGATTTACCATCAACACCTTTTTCTAAAGCTGCTTTAATATCAGTTGTAACTTCAATATCTGTCTTTTTATGTGCTGTTACACCAGTTAATTTAACAGCAACTGCAACATCTTTTGATTGCCCAAGTGTAACTTTAATATTAACTGTAATATCTCCTACAGTTAAATCTGTATCTTCTTTATCAAAAGTAAATGTTGCTTCACTAGCTTTATCTTCATCAGTAACTTTTTTAATTGCTGCTGTAATAATATCTTTAGCATCACTTTGTTTTTGTGAATCATTTAATGATTTACCATCAACACCTTTTTCTAAAGCTGCTTTAATATCAGTTGTAACTTCAATATCTGTCTTTTTATGTGCTGTTACACCAGTTAATTTAACAGCAACTGCAACATCTTTTGATTGCCCAAGTGTAACTTTAATATTAACTGTAATATCTCCTACAGTTAAATCTGTATCTTCTTTATCAAAAGTAAATGTTGCTTCACTAGCTTTATCTTCATCAGTAACTTTTTTAATTGCTGCTGTAATAATATCTTTAGCATCACTTTGTTTTTGTGAATCATTTAATGATTTACCATCAACACCTTTTTCTAAAGCTGCTTTAATATCAGTTGTAACTTCAACATCTGTCTTTTTATGTGCTAATGTAAATGTAATAGTTATTGAATCACCATTATAAATTTTACCATCAGGAGTAACTACTGCACTAGTAATTGGATCTCCCTCTTTTTCAGGAGTATTAACTTTAACTGTAATACCATTTAAATCAATGTTTTTATTTTCTGGAACTGCTTTAATAGCTTCTTTAAGTTCTTTCTCAGTTGGTTTAGTAATATCAACAACTGAAATTGGATCTAATTCTTTCTTTTTTAATACTGTATCTAAATTAACTACAGTTTGATCACCACAAGCTACAACTGAAGTAGTAGCTACTGTTGTTAGGGCTAATGCACCCATAAGTCTTAATAAATTTTTCATTTGCATATCTTAGTACCTCCGAAATAGTTATTTACTTATTTTTTGAATTTTAACATACAAGAAAATGAATGTAAAGATTTTTTGCTTTGCACATGTTAATTAACATATAAATTTATATATTCAAATCTTATTTTTTTACTAGTCTTTAATTTTCATTAAATAAGGTTTTTTTAAAAAATGTTATATAATAATAAGTATCATTTAAAGCATGTTTTTATAGCATACTTATGGTAATTGGTGAAGAAAGGGTTGAAAATTTTATGCAAAAAAGTCAGATAGCACGAGCTGTACAAAAAAAATTAGAATTATCAGAAAAAGAATACAAAGAAGTGTTAGAATTTATCTTAGATAAAATTGCTACTGCTTTAATTAAAGGAGAAAAAGTAACACTACGTAACTTTGGAACTTTTACTATTAAATACCGCAAAGCTCGACCGGGAGTAAATCCACAAAATTCAGAACCGATGGCTATTCCTAGAAAGCGAGTAGTTAAATTTAATTCTTGTAAAGCATTAAAAAAGAGAGTTAATGAAGGTAAATAAATATTTTATTTTAGAAATGACTTCAATCAAATATAGATTGTATATTCATTCCTTTTAATTTGTAAAATTAACAACCTTTTTTAATCTTAAATAATTAAAAAATACTCTGTTTTAAATGAGTATTTTTTACTTTCTTCATATATTAATATTAAGATATATTTTTATTAACTACTTTTTTTTCTGTTAAATTAGATATTTGCTTTTTTTATCTTTAGTTGTATGAATAAATGGTTTAGATTTTCAAAATGTATAAATTAATAATGGTAATAATATAAAAGCAGCAAATAAATCAATAAAGCCAAGAAATAAATAAAAATAAAAACCATTATGAGAAACATGTGCAACATAATATCCTAAACCTAAACAAATAATTGGCATTATAATTGTTCGTTGTAAACTAGCAAATAATGACAATTTACCACGATTAATTGATTGATAGAAAATAACAGCAACATAATGTAGTGTAGCTAATGGATAAAAAGCAAACTGCATAATAATATAAACTTTAAAGAATCTTGCCATTTCTAAATCTACGCCAAAGAAATGCATCATATATTGCCCCGCTATTACTACTAATAATACTGAAGCAATTAGCAACAATAAAAGTAATAAAGTTAAACGTCACATCAATTGTCAAACACGACTAAAGTCCTTTGAACCATAAACATAGCCAATTAATGCTCTTGCTCCCTGCGTAATTCCAATAATAGGTGCATTAATTAAAATTAACCAAGGCATAATACCACCATATAATTGAACAAAAACCGGAATACCAGTACTTCCCCCACCATGATAGTCTGGAGGTGGTAATGTATTTAAAATTTTAGTAGTAACCATTGCCAAAATACTTTGGGCAATATTTTGTAATAAAGAAGTTGCACCAATTAATAAAATGCCCGTTACTATTACTCATTTAAGTTTTAAGTGTGCTACTTTAAATCTTAAATTATAGGCACTATATCAAATAATACCTATTGAAAATAAATTAATGCTTGCTCAAGCAATAATAGTTGCATATGCAGTGCCTTCCATTCCTAATTTACCAGGAATAACAAAAATAAAATCTAAAGATATATTTACTAAACAAGCCGCAACATTAATTAAAATTGTTCATAACATCATTCCTTCACTACGTAATAATGAAACTAAAAAATAAGCAAAAAAAAGTAATGGTGTAGCAAGAATTAAAATTTGCGAAAATCTAACTGCTTCTTTAATTATTATTTCCCTAATTATTGGATTACTTCCAACATCACTTCCAGCTTGAAATTCAATAATACTCTGACAACTAAAATACATAATGATCATAAGAACAATAGAAACTAAAAAAGATAATAAAAATCCATTTCCTAAATATTCTGACATTTGTTCTCGTTTATTTTGACCATATGCAATCGAAAACTTAATACCTGTTCCAGTTGCAACCATTAAGGCAAAGGAAACCATCATTGAAGAAGGAACAGCAGCATAAGTAGTAGCAATATTAATAATTTTTAATGCTTGTTCAGCAGTTATCATTATTCCTGAATTTTGATAATTATTATAACGATCAATAATACTTTGTCCACCTCATTGTGTAGCAATTCATTTATCAAAAATTTGATAAGTAGAAAAAATAATTACAGCAATTAAAGGTGGTGTGACCATAATAAAGATTGCTTTTCATGGATTTGCCGTGCTAAAAATAGCTTGTCTTTTCAACTTGTTTATTGAATTTCTTTCTGTTCGTTTATTGAGAGTAACTTTAGCAAGATTTTCTTTTTCCATAATATTATCCTTTCTAACAAAATTAATCTAATTAATATTATATTTTATAAAAGCTCATAGCTAAAATATCTATTGCTGTCACAAATAAAAAACATGTTTAGTATTTTAAAAAATGTTAGAAGAAAAAAATTAAAATATAAATTTTTATAAAAAATATAATTACATTATAACCTAATAATAAATAAATATTTAAAAATAATCTCTTTAATTTATTTTTATTTAAAAACTATCATTACTTTCAATTGAAAAAACAATTGGTATTTTATTAGTTTTTCACTTAGTTCCTGTATGAAAATCAGGAGTAATAATAACATAAACCATACCAACTTGTTGATAATAGTTATTAATTACATGTTTAGCAAATTTATCACTAAAATATTGAATTGTGAAATTACCAGTTAAAGGATCGCTCTTTAATTGATTAGAAGTATTAATAACATTCTTATTAATTTGTTGATATGTTAAATTAGGATTAACAATAATTGGATCCATTCCTGATAAATCATTAATTGTATTTAAATCAGAACGCTTATCTGTTAAAGTTACTTTCAAAATGGCTGTTGTTCCTGTTCAATAAGGATCATTAACATCTGCTGTAATTTTAACTCAAATATCACCAGCAACCTGTTCTTCATCATCTGCTGCTACTTTTCCTTCTTCATCACTAAAATAATTAACAGTAAAACCAACTGCTAACTTATTTTTTCAAATAAAGATGGTTGATTATAAAATGAGGAAAATCGTTAATAATTAAAAGATAATAATTATTTTATTATAAGAGAAAAAGATTAATTATAATAATTTAATGAATAATTGCTTTCTTTTTTTCTATAGCAAATACTTTAAATTTAAATAGTTTTACATACTGTCTTGATAAAAAAGCACAAAAGAAAATTAAAATTAACATCTTAACAAATGAGTAAATTATAGTAACAAAAAAATTATTATTTACAAATTCCACTGCTCTTCTAGCAACATTTAATCCAAATATTAAGCGCAATAATAAACCTGTCATAAATTCAACACTAATTACTTTATTAAAAGCAATATGGAAAAATAAAATAAAAGTAGTACCATGAAATAAAAAGGCTAAAATTTTATTATAATTAATATTTAACATAATAAAAGGAATAAATAAAAATAAAGCTTGCAAAATTTCCATAATATCTCAATAAATTAAAGGAAAATAAAATATCATTCGACAACTAATAATAACAATAAATAAAGAAAAACTAAGTAATGACTAAACCACATTATCTTTTATCTTTTCTCAATTTATTCATCACTGAAAATTAAGACCAACTAAAAAAGCTAATAACCCAGGTATCAGTTGTAAAAATCCACCCTCACGAAATGATACATAAAATAAATCTCAATTAAAGTTATCATATCAATATAACTTACTAGTAAGTTGCAAGTTAATACTAAATATTAAAACTATTATTAAAAAAATACTAGTAATAACTAAAGTTATTATTTTAACAATATTTCAACTTTTATTACTTAAAGAAAAATGGTTAGTAACAACTTTTACTAATGCGCTACCACCAATAATAATTCATATCATTCATTTACCATAATCAAAAAATAATAATTTAAATCATAATCCTATCATATAACCTGTTGTTACATATCCTTCTTTAAAAGCAAAAAAATCTAAATACATAAAACTTGTAATTAAAGATAAAATCATAATAGCTAGTATTAATTTACTATACTCTTTTCAACTAAAATTATTATTGGCACTTAAAAAACCAAATGATATCAATATAACAAATAACATTGGTGAGCAAAAATAAGCATTAAAAGCATATAAACTACCACCAATATTTAAAGTAACATTTTGTACATTATTTCAAACAATAAAAATAGTAGCAAGCACAATAAGTAATCTAATGCCATTATTTCGAAAGTTAATTTGTTTAAAATTGATAATATCCATTACTTAAACTCCTCACTATGATCATACATATTTGTCATATCAAAAAAAGGTGTTAAAATTGGCTGACCATCTCAAATTATTGGTCGTGAATTAATATCTAATAATCAAGCAATAGTAGCTGGAATATCATAAATTTTAATTTTATCTGGAATAATTCCGTATTTTGGAATACAATTTCCTGCAAAAAGCAAAGGAATTTTTTGTTCAGCATCAGAAGAATGACCATGATATTGTGAAACACCTCCATGATCAGAACTAATAATTAATAAGATATCTTCTCACATTTCTAAATCTTTTAAATTTTCAATAATATCTCCAATATATTTATCAGTCTGACTAATTGCTTGATAATATTCTTCACTATTTCATTCACGTGAATGACCTGCTAAATCAGGATTAACATAATAAAAAAATGAAAATAAAGGTTTATTAATTAATACATTTTTCGTATTTTCAAAAGTTTATTTATCATTTTCTGTTGCACAATAATTACCATTATTACTAATTAAAGTTTTTATATTTTCTTGCCCTTTGGGCTGAAAATTAGCAATCATTTCACCTTCACTAGCATAACCAAATAAATTTTTTGAAGGACCATACTTATCAATAATAGAACTAAAAATACTTACTTGATCAGCTTTTACTTCAGCATGAACAGTATGATGAATATTTCACAAATCTTGATCAACAACACCATGCTTAATAGGATCTGTAGCAAACATAACACTTGCTCAATTTGCAGCAGAAGAAGTTGGTAAAACATCACGTGCTTCCAATGTATATGCACCATGATGCATTAAATAGTTCATATTTGGACTATAACCACTTTTTAATGCATAACTGGCCATACCGTCAATACCCACCATAACTACATGTTTAGGTTTTTTTGCTTTAGGAACCAATTGATTAGTTGGTTCATTTGTTAAATAATCGTTACTATGTGGTACATAATTTAAAATTGGATCGCGATAACTATCGTAACTAATAGTTATCATAATCCAAACTACTACTCACACAATATTTATTAGTAAAAAAACAATTATTTTTTTAGAATTAAACATCATAATACACCCTTTTTAATGAAATAATGATTATTAAATTTTACTATAAATAAATTTATGAAGTAATTATATATTAAATCCTTGACTTTCATCATCCTCTAACTAATAAACTAACTCCAAGAACAAAACATATTGGTACAATAATGATTAAAAAAATAATTGCAAAATAAACTTGTTCAAAAGGATGAGAAACATAAGTATTTTTAGCCGCTTCTATATCTAGTTGATCTCAATTATAAAACAAATTAATAATACCATAGTGTTTTAAACTTCAAAAACCGTTACCAAGAAAATTATTATAGTGATCATTAAAAATAGATGTTCCAAATAGTATTAAACTAATTATTAGAAAAAGCAAAGTTAAAATACATAAGAATAATCCTAGTTTTTGCTTTCAATCCCAAGATGTAACTTTTTTATATTCTACATTTTTATCCATATTTAACACTTACTAAACACTAAGAATATAATCAACGTTTAAAATAACCAAATATTAAAGATAAAACACTAACACCAAAAAAGATAGCAGTTAAAATTACTGTAAATACAATTCCGACAACTACTTGCGCAAGAGGATAAGTTAAAAGTTTATCACTAGTAGCATCTGTTCACATTTGATCATAGCCAGCTTTGCTTAAAAAACTATCAAGTCCTCATACAGAAATAACATGAAAGCCATTTCCGGCATATTGTGAAACACCTCCACTTGGGGCTTTAAAATTGGCTGTTGCAATTAAAATTAGTCCTAATGCTAAACAGAGCAAACTAATTACCAGTGAGGCAAAGCCAATTTTTATTCCTCAATTTTGTTTCTTAAAAAGATTTATAAGATTTTTCATTAAGGTTTCTCCTTTACTACCTAATTATTTTATTGTTTTACCAAAATAATGTATTAATTGGTATTATCACAATAAATAAATTATAGCGTAAAATTTTTTTAAATATTAAAAAAATTATGAATAAAAACATAAAAAAATCATTAGTACTTTTACTAATGATTTTTTCTATATTATTATATTATTCTTCAATTAATACTTTAATACCAGGGCCCATTGCTGTAGTAATACTTATATTTTTAATATAAGCACCCTTAACCGCTGCGGGTTTAACTTTTCTTAAAGTGTTAAGAATTGCTAAATAATTATCTTTTAACCCTTCTTGTGCAAATGATACTTTACCAAGAATAACATGAATATTACCTTGTTTATCAACACGATATTCAACTTTACCTTTACGAATATCAGCTATTGCTTTTTGAACATCCATTGTTACTGTTCCTAGTTTTGCTGTAGGCATTAACCCTTTTGGTCCTAATACTCTACCAATTTTTCCTAATTCACCCATCATTTCGAGTGTTGCAATAATAACATCAAAATCAAATCAACCTTTTTGAATTTTTTCAATCATTTCCTTACCACCAACAAAATCAGCTTGACTTTCCATTGCCTCTTTTTGTTTAGTAGTAGTTATTACTAAAACACGTTGTGTTTTTCCGGTCCCTGCTGGTAAAACAATAGAACCACGTAACATTTGATCAGCATGTCTTGGATCAACATTTAAACGAAATGCTGCTTCAACTGTTGCATCAAATTTTAATGATGAAGTTTGTTTAACTAATTCTAAAGCACGATCAATTGGATAAACTTTAGTGTTATCAACTAATTTTGCAACTGCAAGATATCTTTTACTTCTATTCATATTAAACACCTTGCTTTCCATCTTCAACAGTAATACCCATATTCTTGGCTGTTCCTGCAACAATTTTAATTGCATCTTCTAAAGAATAAGCATTTAAATCAGGTAATTTAATTTGAGCAATTTCTGTGATTTGAGCAATAGTAAGTGTTCCTACTTTTGTTAATTTAGCATTTGATGAACCTTTTGCAAGTTTCAATACTCTTTTTAAAAGAAATGTTGTTGGTGCAGTTTTTATTTTAAAGTCAAAAGTTTTATCTTTATATGCTGTAATAAAAACTGGAATTGGAACTGGATTAACATCATCTTTTTGATCTTTGGTTTTATCGTTAAATTCTCTACAAAAACGTGGCATATCAATACCGAATGATGCTAAACTAGCACCTGGTTTGGCACTACCAGCTGGTAATTGAATAATACCTTCACGATTAATATTTTTTTTATCTGCCATGAGCAACTCCTCCTAAATGGATTCTCACTGTGGTCCAAACGAATAAATCTTCCACAAGTTTAAACATAATTAAAGTCTATTTATATATATAAATAGTACTTTACAAATAATAACATCATTATAATTAGTAGTCAAATATATTTTAATTTTATTTTACATAAAAATTAAATAATTTAAACTAAACTTTAATTTTTTTACAACTATCATATTCTACTTTAATTTCGGTTTGACGACCAAACATATCAACAGAAACTGTTGCAACACCCTTATCTTCATCTAATTTAATAACTTGTCCTTCTCGGCCTTGTAAAGCACCAGAAGTAATATGAACAAAATCATTTAACTCAAAATCACGAATAATTTTTTTTGTCTCTTTAACTTTAGGTTGTGATGAATTTTTAGAATTACGATATAACATTTCATTAACTTCTTTAGTAGAAAGTGGAGTCGGTGGTACACCTTTACCACTAGAACCAATAAAACCATTAATCCCTGTTGTATTACGAATATCATATCAAGTATCTTCGGTTAAAATCATATGAACAAAAATATAACCAGGAAAAATATTTTTTTCAGTTATTTTTTTATCTTTATCTGGTATTGCTTCTTTAACAACCCTAACTTGAAAAATATTATCTTTTAAATTTAATTTTTTTTCAATTTTATTTTTCAAATCAGCAGCAACTTTATCTTCATGACCTTTGTTACAATTAACAATATATCATTGTGCTTGCTCAATTCGATGTTTATGTGTTTCTTCTAATGATGTAGTTTTCACTAAAGGGGTTTCTTTTTTTATTCTTTCGCTCATTTTTTGGCATCTCCATTTTTTACATTATTTTTAATAAAGGTAATACAAATAGTAATAACTGCTCAATTCCATAAAAGAATAGTGCTAAGACAGCAATAAATAATACTGTTGTAATAAATTTATTATTTAATTGTTTTCTTGGTGTTCAACGAGTTCTTCTAATTTCTCTTGATAAGTATAAGAAAAAATATTTATGATAAGTTCTCGCTTCTTTTTTATAATAAAAACGTTCTTCAGGCGTACGATTTTTACGTTCTTTTTCTCAAATTTCGCTAATATTAACCTTTTTATTTTTATCGGCTGTTCGTGGATCAAAACTTGGTTTTCCTTCAGAAGTTCTTTTTGTTCTTAAAGGTTTAATTTTACGTAAAATATTAAATTTACTTTTTAAAAGAGCCAATTTTTCAGGATTAATTTTTGGTTTTTCTTTTGATTTGTCTTCTGCACTCATGAAAATTTCTCCTAACGTGATTCCTTATGTAAAGTATGTTTTTGACAATGTTCACAATATTTTTTTAGTTCCATACGCTCTTTATATTTAATCTTATTTTTGTATGTATGATAATTACGATTTAAACACACAGTACAAATTAAAATTATTTTTTCGTTCATTAAATTCACCTAGAAAATTTAACCATTTTTAATTATATTATTATTTAAAATAAGTGTCAATTTTAAAATATTTTTATTTTAAAAACAAAGTTAAATTTTTAATCTTTCTTTAAAATTCATCATTTCTAAAATAATTGTACAAGAAAAAATAAAATAATAAATAAAAAATAATTTTAATTAACTATTAATACTTCCTAAAAGTGGTTGTCTTTCATTGGGTTCTATAATAACTTCTGACATATCATTATTTGCATTTGTAACAAATTCCGGCTCAAACTCATAATCAGGAATTTTTAACTTTATTCTTTCCTGTTGACTATTATCTTCAATCTCTGTTACTAATTCTACCTTTTTATTTTCGGGAGTATAATTATCTATTCATTCTTTAAACATTGTTAATGTTGGTCTTCAATCTTTTATTTTTCCGAGTTTAACAAAACTAGGAATTGTTTTATCTGAATGTCTCATTTCAAACTTATCTCAATTATTTTTTTCTAAATACTCATATATTTCCTTTAAATCTTTATTACTCAAAATACCTTTATATAAAGAAAAACTTTTTGTAATGTGTTCTTTTCTTTCATTAATAATTTTAATAATAATTTCCTCTTTACTATTTGAAGTATTAGATTTACTCATTGTAGAAAAATATGTATGACTAACATCCATCATTGCTGAAATTGACATTAAATTTCCTCCCACAATATTACCATTTGTAAAATTAATGCCTGCAGTTGCAAAAGTAGTAAGTGATTTTAAGTATTCAATAGTTTTTGTTACTTTTTGAATTTTATATAAATCAAAACCTGATATTCCACTAAGCACTTTAACTAATCCATTTGTACCAGTAAATAATTTATTTAATGCAATAGAAATCATTTCTGGATTTAATTCATTACTTACAGCATCTTCTGTTAATTGTTCAGCAATTTCAGAATAAAGTCTTTCATTATTTGGTGGTAAAGTAGGAAAAGTGGGTAAATTTGGCTCGGTAGTTGTACTACCACCAGTTTCATTTAAATTATACGCTTGTCAAATAACTCAACCACCAAATGCAGCATATAATATATCAGCTACTCCACTTTTAATTAATTGGTAACGTTTTTCAATATTACTATACCTAGTAACAGACTTAAGTCCTGCTATTGTTAGTAGAACTCTTGTTGTCGTATTACTTCAATTTTGTGCACTTAATGCTCCTGCTCTAACTGGACCATGAAGATTATTCAACGCTTTTTGTACTTCTTTTCATGTTTCTTCTTTATTTATTTTCATTTTATTTATTCCTTTCATAGTTAAAGTAGTTTTAAATTAAATTTTTAATTTTATTGATAAGATGATACATAATTATTCATTAATAATATTGTCATTATTTAGTGATAATTTCCTATTAGTTATCGAGTAAAAATTTCCCAAAAGTGAAGTTAAATATACTTGGTGATAAATATGGAAAGAAGTATGACTATGAAAGAAAAATATAAATACAAAATTATAAATGATATTATTATTAATAAATTATCTAAACATCAAGCCAAGAATAAACTTAATCTAACTATTAGAAGAATTAACCAATTAATTCAAATTTTTAATAGAGAAGGTAAAGTTGATTTTATTCATAAATCTCGTAATAAAATTTCTAATAAGGCAACAAATTTTGAAATCAAAATTAAGATTATAAACTTGTATAAAACAAAATATTATAATTTTAATTTTCAACATTTTCATGAGAAATTAATTAATGAAGAAAAAATTAAGATTTCATATAGCACACTTTATACTATATTAATTAAAGAAAAAATTACTTCACCAAAAAGACATAAAAATAAAAAAAATAACTTACATCCAACAAGAAATCGAAGAACAAATTTTGGTAAATTAATTCAAATGGACGCCAGTAATCATCATTGATTTGGTAACGATAAACCAAAATCATTTTTACATGCTGCAATTGATGATGCTACAGGAAATATTGTTGGACTATGATTTGATCATCAAGAAACATTAGATGGTTATTATAATATTTTTTATCAAATTTTAACTAATTATGGAATACCAAAAACATTTTATACCGATAATAGAACAGTTTTTGGATATAAGAAAAAAGTTGATGCAGGAAAAATAAATACAGAAAATGACACTTATACTCAATTTCAAAAGTCCTGTAATGATTTAGGTGTTGAAATAATCAGAACTTCAATTCCGCAAGCTAAAGGTCGCGTTGAACGCTTATTTGGAACACTTCAAAGTCGTTTAATTAGTGAATTACGACTTAATAAAATTAGAAATTTAGAAGAAGCTAACAAATTTCTTAAAACATACATAAGTACTTTTAATAAACAATTTGCCTTTCCTATTGATGATACTAAATCTGCTATGGTTAAAGCTCCTACACAGGAAGAAATCAATATTTATCTTTCAAGATTTTCTAAAAGAAAAACAGATAGTGGTTCAACCATAACATATTATGGTAAAAAGTATTTTCCTTATAAAAATAACAAAGTTCAATACATACAACCTAGAACTGATGTAATTGTACTTAAATCATTTATTAATGAATTATATCTTAGTTACAATAATCAAATGTATGAACTAAAAGAAATAGCACAAAAACCAATTATAAAAGAAAATTTAATAAAAACTAAAAAAGTTTATATACCCAATAAAAATCATCCGTGAAGATATGGATATCAATAATTCTGAATTAAAATTAAAAATCTATTTTATAAGATATTTAATTTTATAAATACTAAACCATATAAAATTTTAAAACGTTTGCGTATGAGCAAATTTGGTGTTCTAAAATTGATTTTAAATATAAAAGAAATTATAATTGCAATCTCTCGTTTTTACATTTGTGGTAAGTTTGATTTAGTCGGATTTATTAATAAATTATTTAAAGTTACATTATTAATTTTATTAACATCTATATTTATTTCACTATTTGATTTTCTTATATATAATTCTTTTACTTTTTTAATATTTCCAAAAAGTTCTTTTGATATTTTTATAAAAAAATCATTTTTTTCTTTAATTATTTTATTTTTATCAATTTTTCCAAAAGTAAATATTTTCAATATTGAATAACTAATTTTTTTAAATTTGCTAATCTTTTGTTTTTTTAAATTTTCATTAATATCAACAATAGTAGTTTGAGCTAAATTAACTCTATTACTAATAATTTCTGGAGTAAATTGATTTTTATCAATAATTATTTTTTTCAATTCTCTATTAATTCATTCATATTCTTCTTGTAAATTTTTATTCATTTTTTCATCCTTTCAAAATAAAAACTCATTTACTTTGAAATTAAAGCAATGAGTTAAAAACTTATATTAAACTTAATTAAATTATACAAAAAAAAGTTCGCAAATCAAAATTTAAAGCTAAATTTTTAACGTTTATTTGGAATTCGTGTTTATATTTATTTAACACTGTAACTTTCCAAAATAATTTATTTTTTTATAAATATTTTTGGGAAATTTTCACTCGATATTGACAGACAAATTCCCCTACTATTTTTTGAATGAGATTGAGCAATATAATATAATCCCAATGTTTCACTTAAATTATCATAGTTCTTAATTGCATCAATAATACCTTTTGTTCCAGTTAATGATATATGAGTATTAGCACCACCAAATTGAATAAAAGTAAAATTACTTTTAGACTTTTTATTTGAAATATAAGCTGTTGTTGATATTTTGCTCAAGTTTTGTTTTTGAAAAATTTGCAAATCATTAGTACTTGTTAATTGTTCTTCTTTATAATTAATAGCAGCAATTTCTTTATCAAACTCATTAATAACATCTTTATTTATCTTTTCAGGATTATAAGTTAATTTAAAATTCTCAATATAAATATCTTTTACATAAGGTTCTAAACTTGGATTATCAATAATACTTTTAACATCAAAAAGATGATATATTCCATTTTCATCCTGACTATTTAAAATAGTACTATTACTTAAATTACCATACGTAGTATTAGTAACAACTTCATTAGTTTCAGTTTTATTTTTATTTTCTTGTTTTAATTTATTAATACTTGTTAAATTATTAGTAATACTAGTGTTAGCAACAATATTAGTGGTTGCTAATGTTAAACTAACTCCCAACCATAAATGTTTATTTTTTAACATTTTATTTTGCACCTCAGAATTTTATTTTTTAGTAAATCTATTATAAATTTCATTTAATTTTTTTTCATAAATGTTATGAAGTTTTGGTTGATAATATTTCGTATCTTTTAACTTTGTTGGCAAATACTGTTGTTGTACATAATCGTTAGCATAATCATGTGGAAATTTATATAATTTAGCTTTACCTACTGATTTTTTTAATGTTTTAGATCAATTATGCTTCAAATAATCAGGAATTGGATATATTTTTCCTTGTAAAACATCACTATATGCTTTTTGTACTGCCAAATTAGCACTATTTGATTTCTCACTAAGTGCCATTTCAATAACTACTAAACCAAGCGGAATTATACCTTCAGGCATACCAATTTGACGAGAAGTATCAATAGCAGTTTTTACCCTAATTGCTAAAGCGGGATTAGCAAGTCCAATATCTTCGTAAACAATAATCAACATTCTTCTTAATAAAACTTCATAATCACCAGTTGCTAATAACCTTGCTAAATAATGCAAAGCAGCATTAACATCACTGCCTCTAATTGATTTTTGTAATGCTGACTTTAAATCATGATGTTCATTTCCCTCTTTAGCATTTCAATTACTTGCTTTAGACATAATAGCATTAATAATATCAATAGTTATGATTTCATTAGGATATAATTTTATTAATATTTCTAAAATATTAATTGCTATTCGTAAATCACCGGTTGCTAAATTACAGATTTTTTCTAAAATTTCATCACTAATATTAAAATTAAAAAATGAATTATTAGTAATTATTTTTTTTAAGCCTAATAACATTTCTTCATTACTAATTGGCTTTAATTCTAATAATAGACATCTACTTCGTAAAGCTGGATTAATTACAAAATAAGGATTTTCAGTAGTGCAAGCCATTAAAATAAAATTGCCATGTTCTAAATATAAGGTTAAATTATTATTTTTAATATTAACGTCCAAGGATTGAAGCATTTTATATTCTTTATCATCATCATATTTAATAATGATACCAATGTTTTTTAAATGCTGACATTTATCATTTTGTTCAGAAACACTAACAAGTTCAATATTATTTATCTTTTTTATGATATCAAAATTAATTGTCTTTTGAAAATGAATTTGATAGTTATCGCCATCAATATTAATTCCTATATTCATTTCTAAATTAATGTCATTAGTAGGAGAAAAAATATTCATATCATTAATAGCTTCTTGAAATAATAGTGAAATAAGTGAAATAGAATTATCTTTAAAAGTAATTGGATATATTACACCACTAGGAAGAACATTTGGATATAATTCAATAGAATTTAAATCTTTAACATTAAAATTGTTATTTTTAAAAATTTTTTCATTTGGTTCTTTATTTTGACATTGAATATTTATTGAAAACTCGATAGTATCTTGCAATTGATTTTTACCAACAATTGTTACTATTATAGATTTTGGTTTTTGATAATTTCCAGTAATCGCATTACTAGTAATAATATAATCTTGATCATTAAAATCTTGATGTCATTTTTGCTTACCAAACTCATTTATTTTTTTACTAACAAGGAAAGCAATATGATTATCAATATCCACTTTGCTAACATTAGTATTATCTTCAATAGTTATTAATTGATTAATTACACTTTCATCATTTTCCAATACTGTTTTAATAACAGATAATGATTTTTTTTGTTCAACTACCTTGAACATTAAAATTAATATTTAATTGACCTTTAATAATTTCACTACTATTTTTAGCACAAATAACAACTGTTATTTTCTTTTTTATCATATAATTATCAAAATTTTTTATTGAATCATAATTAATAACAAAATCACTTTTTGTTACTTTATCTGATAATGATTTTTTCTTTATTAATTTCTTCTAAAAATTTCTCTTCAATAATTTTATTAACTTGAGATTCTATTTCATTTTTAGTTCCTTTTGTAGCATCTGACATTACTACTGTTTGTGATGGAATTGTAATTCTATTGTCTAAATCAAAAATATTAAATTTTTCCGGAATAACATCATTTTCAACACTAAAATTGAAATTTAAGTCACAAGGAAACAAACCATAATTACTACCAAATTGATTAACACTTATTTCAATTTTAAACTGTTTTATTTTTTCTTTATAAGATGGTATTTTTATTGAAAAATTATTTTTAAGTGCATTTTCATCATTAATTTTAATATTAATAGCTGGATTTACTGGTAAATGTACAAAAAAATTATTAGGAATATCTATTTTATTTATTTGTAACACATTATCAATCTTTTTTAATAAATCACTAAGATAAAAATTTTTTAGTTTTTTATCAGTAGATATTAAACTAATATTGTTTAATTTATCCTTGTAATCTATCAAATTATATTTTTTATTTGTTGGACAATTATTCTTATAATAATCTTCTCAAGTTTTATCTTGATTAGGATTTCAGTTGTTGGAATTATTAGTATTTATGGCACTATTTCATTGATTATTTGCAATTATTAAAATCATAGTAGTAATAATTAAAACAACCACAACAAATAACAAAGAAAAAATTTTAAACCAATGTTTTTTTTCTTGCTTAACATTAGGTTTTTGCTTATAATTTGATTTTTCATTTTGATTAATGCCAATTTTATACATTATTTCCTCCACCAAAAATCGATAATAAAACACAAAAAAACTTTATAATGATTAAAAAATCACTACAAAGCAACAGCTAAATTATATAAATAATAAATATAACAATAAAACTTATAAATTAATTTTTATTAAATATATTTTTTGTAACTATTTTTTAATTTTAACTTTACTCGTGTTCAAGCATTATCAACTTGCTTATAGCTTAAATTTAATTTTTTCATAATTTGATGAACATTATATCCTCTTCGCTTTAATTTTAAAACTTCATTTTCATTAGTAGTAAAATTTGTAATACTAATAACTTCTTCCAAAAATGAAGTATATTCATAATCATTTTTTTGATATAAATAATCATTATATTTTAAGGCACAATTAATAATTTTATGATTATTATTTAAAAAACTTTTAACATAAGTAAATACTCCTCATTTTACTTCATAATATAAAAAATTTTGAAATGACTTGTTTTTTCTTTCTTGAAATTTAAAAATTGCCTTTAAAAAAATAAAATAAAAAGTTGATTTTAAATCATTTGTTTCCAAAGGAATAGCAAAAAACTTTTTAATAATATTTCGTAAAAAAAATCATTTTTCAATTCATATTTTTTATATAAAAAATTAAAAGCAAATTCATTGTTTTCAATACAATACAAATAAATCAATTCATTATCATTCATAATTAAATCCTCCTAAATATTTCAAATAACAAACTAATTATGAATTACTAATCAACTAATTATTTAAAGTTATGATGTATTAGTATTTAATTTTGAAATTCTTAATATTACATATTTGATCCATAATCACGTTTAATAGTTGTTTGACTCACTATTGATGATGAATCTAACAAATTTATCTTATCTTTAAAGATTTCTACTTCTGTTTGTGGTATGTAGTACTTAAATATTTCTCTTCTAGTTTCATTAGCCACTTTGTCAATTTCCTGTTCTTGATTTTGATTTCAATTTGATGATAAACTAAAAAAATCTTTTAAAAACATTTTATTTTCAATAGTTAACTGATCATAATTTTTAATTGTCAAAGCAATTTCTTTTTGTAATAGTAAACAAGCGTGATTTCATGCTGAATTTCCTGAGTTATCTTTATAATCAACATCAATTGGTCATTTATTAATTAAATAAGTTACTAATTTTTGTCAATCATTTATTACCGCTATATGTAGTAATGAATAATTTAGTTCATCAAATACTAAACTATTAATAACTTCTTTTTGTCAAAAAATTTCAATATTTGAATTATTTTTTTCATTTAATTTTTTAATTTCATTTTGCAAATATTCTAATGAATCTATTACTGATTCTTCTTTTTTTAATCAATTATCATCATCTCCCTTTATAATATAGATTATTTTTTCATAACAATTTCCTTTAAAAATCATTATTTCATTTTTAAATTTTAGAAATTCTTTAAATG
Organism: Spiroplasma endosymbiont of Lasioglossum villosulum; assembly: GCF_964020195.1. NCBI lineage: Bacteria > Bacillati > Mycoplasmatota > Mollicutes > Entomoplasmatales > Spiroplasmataceae > Spiroplasma > Spiroplasma endosymbiont of Lasioglossum villosulum. Next base: position 40,150 of record NZ_OZ026539.1, on the reverse strand, counting down.
TTTTTATTATTAAATTTTTATTTTTAATAGAGCAAGTTAAAGCAGTAAAACCACCTTGATTTTTATGATAAACATGAGCTTTGTATAATAATAAAATATTAAAAATTTCAATTCTTCCATTTTCAGCAGCTAACATTAAAGACGTATTACCATCTTGAACTTCATAATTAACATCAGCACCATTTTCCAATAAAACTTTAAGTGCTTCCAAGTCACCAACTTCAACTGTTTCAATTAACAGTTCATTTACTAGTTGCATACTATTCACATTTTCCTTTCAAAAAATAAAAATCACTTATTTTTTAAAAAACTATCATAAAAATAATTATTTTTATAATTTTTTGACATTACATATTTGATTAATTTAAAGAATAATAAACTACTTATGTTATTATCAACTTTATGTTAATAGTTACTTTAACAAATAAATTTTATAATAATATATAATATTTATAAAACTTAATAATAAGTTTTTTAACTCATTACTTTCATAAAAAGTAAATGAGTTTTTTTATTTTGAAAGGAAAATGTGAAACAGATGTATTTAAATATTTTAAAAAACTTATTTAAACGTAGAAAAAATCATTATCCAAGTAATAACAGTACAGATATTGAAAATAACGAGTTTTTTTTCTTCTACAATGAACAAAAAATATTATCAAAATTAAAAAAATTAAGTGAAGAAAAAGATAAAGAATTAGAAAAATTAACTAATGAAAATAATAACACTCCCAAAATAATATTACTTTCTTCAAATATTTTAGAACTAAGATCAAAAATTTGAGCTTTGGAAGAAATGTTAGAAAAGAAAATAACAACAAAAATAGAACAATTAGAAAAAAGTAAAATAAATAAATATAAAAATTTTTTTATTAAATTTTTTACTTTTTGAATTAAAGATAAAAACAAATGTGTTAATAATAAAATAAATAAGATAAATTCTGACTATACAAATATTAAAAACAATTGTAAAGAATTAGAAAACCATTTAATTGATCAAATAAATATATGCAAAAATTTAAAAGAAAAAAAATGAAAATTTTCAGAACCAAATCTAATAAATAAAGAAAAAACATTTACACCTAAAATATAAAAGTATCTTTTTTAAAAAAATATAAGTTCTTAAAATTTACGATAATTTTAACGTTTCAACGTAAATATAGTTTGCAATAATACCACAAGCAACGCTAGCATTAAATGATTCTATTTTTGGACTTATTGGTATTTGAACAATATAATCGGTATGTTTTAATAACTTTGGACTTATCCCTTCACCTTCATTACCAATAATTAATGCTAAGTTGCTACTACAATCAATAGTAAAATAATCAATTGCTTTTGCTGTTTTAGCAGCAGCCAAAATTCAAAATTTATATTTTTCTTGTAAATTATTAATTGCGGAAGTTAAATTATTAACTTGACAAACTGGAATAATACTTAGAGCACCAGCTGCAGCCTTTGCAACTGCACCATTTATTTCAGATTGATTACGATTTAAAACAATTACACCATCAAAGTCATTACCCGCTGCAATTCTTAACATTGAACCAAAATTATGTGGATCAGAAATACGATCTAAAATTAAAATTCTTAAAAATTTAGATGTTGAATCAATATTAATTAATTCATCAAAAGAAAAATATTGATAGTCTTTAACATTAGCAGCAATATTTTGATGTTTAGTAGTACCTAATAAATTATTCATTGCTTGTAAACTAATAATTTCATAAGGAATATTTACACTTTTTAAATCTTTTTTCAATTCTTGGTACTTATCTTGAACTAAAAAAACTTTTTTAATTTTTATTAATGACGATGTTGATAATGCAGCAATAATAGGGTGATAACCATAAATATATTGTAATGCCATAATTTTGCTCCTTTAAATAATATTCAAATCTTTTAATTCTTGACGAATTTTATCAGCTTCTTGGTATTGTTTTTCCTTTTTTAGTTGTTCTCATATTTTAATTTTATTTTTAATTTTTTCAGAATAATTACCAACTTTAAAATCAAATCCTAATATTTTTAAAGCAAAGGTAAAAGTATAAAAAATTTCTTGAAATTCTTCATTAAAATTTTTTTTAATAAGTGCTTCATTTAATTTTTTAATCATATTTTCAATTAAAGTAATAGTATTAGTTGTATCAATATTATTTGATAAATTTTTAATAATTTGTTGATAATAAATTGAATGATGATTATTATTACATATTATATTGTTAATAAATATTTGATATGTTCATTGTTTTAAAATATTTTCATATTTTTTTGTTGACACTAATCCATTTTCAATTGTTTCCTTATTAAAATCAATTGGTTGTTGATGATCACGATTTAATATTAAATAGCGCAATACATTTGGATGATATTGCTGACAAAATTCTTTAACCAAAATAAAATTATTTAAAGATTTTGACATTTTTTCATTAGCAATATTAACATGACCATTATGTCATCAAATATTTGACATTTTTTTATTATTAGTTGCAACAAATTGAGCTCGTTCATTTTCATGATGAGGAAATTTTAAATCAACACCACCACCATGTAAATCAATAGTTTGACCATTAAATAAATCCTCAACAAAACAAGCACACTCAGTATGTCAACCAGGTCTTCCTTTTCCTCACGGACTATTTCAACTAATACCTATTGTTGTTGATTTTCACAAAGCAAAATCTAGATTATTTTCTTTAGCAACTAAATTTTTAATTCTAAAATTTGGAATTAAATCTTCAATATTTTTATGTGCCAAACTTCCATAATCTTTTAACTTATTAACTTTAAAATAAACATCACCAGCAGTAACATATGCATAATCTTTAATAATTAATTTATTAATAAATTCAATAATCTTTGAAATATATTCACTTACTTTTGGTAATTTTGTAGGAGAAATAATATTTAATTTTTCTAAGTCTTCATAATATGCTAACGTATATTTTTCAGTAACTTGTTGTTCTGTTATTTTTAAATCCGCAGCTTTATTAATAATTTTATCATCAATATCAGTAATATTATGAACATAATTTATTTTATAATTTTGATCAATTAACAAACGATGTAAAACATCAAAAACAAGTACACCACGAATATTGCCAACATGAATATAGTTATAAACAGTAGGACCACATAAATACATATTAACTTGCTTTTTATTAGGGACAAGCAATTGCAATCTTTGTGAAAAACTATCATAAATTTTAATCATTTAATTAACCCTTCTTAATAAAGTTTAGTTTTCATATACTCTATTATACTGTAAAGAATATCAATCTGTAACAAAATAATTTTTTAAATTTAAAACTCTCTTTAACAAAGAGAATCATTAATAATTAAAAAAGTATTAATTATTTGAAATTTCATAATTTTTGATAGATATCATTTTTATGTTTTTATTTTTTTTCAGTTATATATAAATTTCCTTTATTAGAAGGAGCTATTGTTCCTATATAAATAGTATCATTAATATTTGTTAAACTTCAAATTTCACCATTATCTTCTTTTCAACCAGATACTGGTTCAAACTTAGCATTAATATCATTAGTATTTATCTTATATAGATTTCCCTTTTTATTAGCAGTTGATGTTCCTACATAAAGTACACCATTAATATTTGCTAGAGCATGAACTTCACCATTATTATCTTTTCAATTAGAAACTGGATTAAATTTATCATCAGTATCGCTTTTGTATAATCTTCCATTACCATTGCTAGTTATTGTTCCTATATAAATTACACCATTAACATTTAATATACTTAAAGCTACACCATTAGTAGCAGTTCAATTAGTAAGATCAGTAACTTGATCAGAACTATTAATTTTATATAATTTTCCACCTCTAGTATCTTTTGCTCCAACATAAACATCACCATTATTAGTACTTACTAAAACATGAACTTCACCATTAGTATCTTTTCAATTAGAAACTGGTTCAACTTTAGCATTAATATCATTAGTATTTATCTTATATAGATTTCCCTTTTTATTAACAGTTGATGTTCCTACATAAAGTACACCATTGACATTTGTTAAACTTCAAACTGCACCATTACCTTGTTTTCAATTACTCATTAATTCAAATTTGCCATCACTATTACTTTTATATAAATTTCCTTGACCAGAAATTGATGTCCCCACATAAAGCACACCATTAATATTTGCTAGAGCATGAACTGCACCATTACTTTCATCTCAACTTGAAACTTTTTTAAAATTAGTAATAGTACAAGACAAAGTAACTTCATTTTTATAGTTACCTTTACCATTAATAATAATTGCTGTAGTGTTAATAATTTTTTTAATATAAAAGTCATCTTCAGTTAGAGCCAATGCTTTAATATTTTTGTCTTTAATAATTTCTAAAATTTCAGATTTATTTGGTTTATCTAATTGACCAATATAAATAATACCTAATTTCTTTTCGGTAATAATCATATTTAAATCAGTTCTTGTATCTGTAATTTCTATATTTACATTTATAGTTTTTTCACCAGTAAAGTTTTGTGAGTTTTCTTTAGCACTTACTTTAGTATTTAATATCCCTTGTACAATATCACTTTCTTGTAAAGAGCTACCATCATATTTAGTAATATCAACATCACTTATTTCTAAATTGCTAAATCCTGATTGTTTTTTTAATTGATCAATTAATTGTAATTTAAATTCATTAACACTATCTTCAATTATAATAACGTTGACATTATCTTTTAAATATTTTAAATCAGTTTTTCTAACCGGCGCAATCCTTTCTCCATCACAAGTGACGACACTTATACTTGTTACTCCAATTAAAGTTACTACTGCTAGACTACTTAGTAATTTCTTCATATATCTTTACCACCTAATCTTTAATATTTTAATACAATCATTTTACATGATTTCTATATCAATAAAAATAAACATGCTATTAAAATTAAAATAGTAATATTAAAAAATTACTATTAATTTAATATATTCTCAATAAAGAGATAAATTTAAAAATGTTACAAAAAATATCAGAAATTTTAATTAAATAATTATTTTTTGGTTTATGCTTCAGGTACTCTATTATATTGTAAAAATTGCGGATCTGTAGCGAAATAATATTTTTTAAATTGATTTTCTAAATTTAAAGTTTTCTTTAATGCAGAATAACAAGTAACAATTAAAAAAACATTAACCGTTAAATCAATAGGATATTTTATAACTCTTAATGGAAAATACATTAATCATAAAGGTGGTAATCCAGGAAATAATATTTTTAATGCAATAGGATCAGTACCAGTAATAATTAATGAAGTAATAGCATAAGCAATTGGCAAATATCAATAAAATGTCTTTTTACTATAATAAATTTTACTAAAATTCAATACTAAATAGTAAGGTAATATACATCATAAAATACTAGTAAAAGTAAAAAATAAACATGGTGATGCACCACTAGTACTAAATAATAAACCTAAAAAATCACTGGCAATACCACTAAGAAAACCTAATATTCCACCACAAAAGAAACCTATTAAAACTAATATAAAATTACCCAATTTAATTTCAAAATATTTAGAAAATGGTAAACTTTTTAACATTAAAGCACCTGTTGTATTTAAAGAAACAGCTAATGCTAACATTATTCCACTTAAGCAAATAAAATTTATTTGCTTTATCTTTTTTTTATTATCTTTATAATCAAAAACTGTGATTAATAAAAAAGTAATTAAAATTAACACTCCACCAATTATATTCAATAACAATACATTCATTTAATTACCACCCTTTTTTATCATAATTATTTTCTTTGTTCTTAAATAATTATAAACATCTGCCAAAAAATAACAAGAACCCGTAATTAAAATTATTTTATGAGGGCTACATTTAATCATTTTTTGATTATCAAAAAATTCACCAGTAATACTATTTAAATTACTATTACTACAAATAATAATATTATCTGATACTTTTTTTAAACAACTAATTAATTTTTGTGGATATTTATTTTTTAAACAAGAAAATATAATTTGTTGAGGAATAATTTTATTAATTTTTAGCGTTTTAATTAATGCTTTAATACCATCAATATTATGAGCAGCATCAAAATAAATAGTTTTATCATTAATTTGATATTTCTCAAATCGTAATCTAATATTAGTATTATTAATGATTTTTAAAGCTTGTTTAATATTAATTTCTAAAAATGTTTTTGAAATTACTGTTAAAACTAATTCTTTATTTTCTTGATAGTATGGTTGATTGATTAATCTTGGAGAATATATAGGTTTATAACCTTCCATATCGATTTGCTTTTTTAATTTATTATTTAAATTACCTGAAATAAAAAGATTTTTTGTCGTTGATTTTACTATTCCCAATTTTTGATGTAATATTTCAGATGTAGTTTTACCAAGTCTATCTTGATGATCTTTACCAATTGAAGTGATAATAGCATATGTTGCATCAATGATATTTGTAGGATCAATTTTTCCACCAATCCCAACTTCAATTATTGCTCATTGCACATTTTGTTCTTGAAAATAAATTAATGCAATTAAAGTTAAAATACCAAAAAAACCTAATTGATAATATTCAATATCATCAAAAATCAAGTCTCTAATACGAACTAAATCTTGATTACTAATCATTCTATCATTAACAATAATTCGTTCATTAACAAACTCAATATGGGGAGAAGTAAACAAACCAATTTTTTGTTTTAAGGTTTGTGATAATATAGCAAAAATTAAACGCGATACTGAACCTTTACCGTTTGTTCCAGTTACATGAATATACTTAATATTATTGTTTAAATACTTTGGAGTAATAATTTTTAATTTTTTTAAACAATCTTTATTTGAATATTTAGATATTTTTTTAAAAAATTCTTCATTCATATTTTTAAAATCCTTTATTTAATAATTATTATTATCAATATTAATTAAAGGATTAACAGTTCTTCAAGTCACATAAATTATAATTGAATTAATTATAATTTTAAGAGGCGCTTGCACAATTCTCATAATTGCTGTTACTCCATAATCCTTGGCATTAGGATCAAATAAAGTCATATCAGCATAGGAGGCTATAAGCACTGTTGTTACATACTCGGCTACTACCGCTAATAAAATAATTGGTAAAATTTCTTTAATTCTATAAATTTCTTTTTTCAATAAATAATAAAATAAAACACTATAAATACTTAATAGGCCAATAATGCCACCACCACCCATAATACTAGCCAGAACATATTTATTAACAATAATTCCTGACATAGAATATGATGATTGCTTACCTGAAATAACAATATACATGCCACCACCAGCAAAGAAAATAATAAAAAAATTAATTAAAGCAAAAATAACTCATGGATAATCTTTTAGTTTTACTTTAAATATTCCAGCAATTCCTGCCAAAAAACCAGTGAAAATAATACAAAACATATAATAAATGCTAATATATGAAGGAACAAATAACATTACTAAAATATCCGTTACTGCAGCACAAATAATACCTATAATTGGACCAAACATATAACCGGTTATTTTAATCATTAAACCCTCAAAAGCAATTCTAATTGGTGGTAATACTGTAATGGGTATCGTAATAGAAACAATAATAGTTGCCACAACTGATACCGAAGATAACATTGTTATATAAGCAATATTTTTAGTAGTAAAACGAACACCTTTATATTTATCTTTACGAAATCATTTTCAAAAACTATTCATTAAAATATATGCTAACATTATGCTACTTAAAGTAATAATTAAATAAATAGCTGTAGATCTACTAAATAAATTTAAGGTATTTAAATCATATCGTTGAGAAAATATGTGATTAAATATTAAATTATTGGGCATTTAAATAACCACCATTCCCGAAATATTCTTTAAAACTATATTAATTTTAACAAATATATCATAACATTGTTTGCTTAAATACATATAATAAAATTAGTATTTTTTTATTTTTATCACTTAATGGGAGTTTTATTTTTTGAAATCAATCAATTATTAGTTTTGCTAAATGGTCTTGAATTAAAAAAAACCATTATAAGCACTTAAAGGTGAAGGATGTGCACTCTCAATAATAAAATGTTTTTCTGTGTCAATTAACATTTTTTTATTTCTTGCATTTTTACCTCATAAAATAAAAACAAGATTAGTACAGTTTAAATTTAAAAATGATAAAACATGATCAGTAAAAGTTACTCATTGATATTGTAAATGACTATTAAGTTGACTTTGTCTGACAGTTAAAGTTGTATTTAAAAGCAAAACTCCCTGTTTAGCTCAAGTTGTTAAATTACCATCATTATCTTTTTCAATATTTAAATCATTTTTTAGTTCTTGAAAAATGTTTTTTAAACTTGGTGGTAATGGAGTATTTGTTTTAACACTAAATGCTAAACCATGAACTTGATTTGGCTGATGATAAGGATCTTGACCTAATATTATTACTTTAACCTTTGATAAAGGAGTTATTTTAAAAGCTTGAAATATTTCTTCTCATTGAGGATAACAAAGATAAGTCTGATATTCTTTTTTAATATCTTCTAATAATTTAGTAAAATATGTTTCTTTATATTCTTGTTGAAAAAATTCTAATCATGAGGAATCAACAAATAAAGTTTTATTATACATTTCTTTCACCTACTACTTATGATAACTTTAATTATTAAGTATTTGTAATTAACAATATATTTGCTCTAATAAAACAACATAACATAATTGATGAGGTAATGTTATTTTACCAAAGGAAATTTTAATTAAATTAATATTGTCTTTTAATATTTGTGCGACACCATTACTACCACCAATAATAAAACCAATTTTACCTTGTTGATAAATTTGATTTTTATTAATCATCTGTGATAATTGTTCGCTACTTATTAATTGTCCTGATAAATGTAATAAAAATCATTGATAATCATTATTCTTTGATATGTATTCAGTGATTTTATTAGTTTCAATTTTAATATTATTAGGAATTGAATTTAATTTAGACTCGATAATATTTTTTGTTTCAATATTAGTTCGTTTTTTAATTCGTTCTAAATAATCTTTGGCAGCTGATTTTCAATATGTTTGTGACAACTGACCAATACAAACAATTTTAATATTTATCATTATGATTCTGAAAAAGTCATGTTATTTATTCTTTCATGAACCACTTTATCTGGGTTACGAAAATCAACATCACCCAAAGCTTTATCAATAGTATTTGGATTAATAACAACTATTTCTTTTTTATTTTTATCAACTCATAAACTAAAACTTACATCAATTTGAATATTAAAATCAATTTTAAAAGTTTTATTCATTTTTGAATCTTTCATTATAAAGAATAAGTGAATTCAACCTTTTTTAATAATGGTTTTATTTTTATCATCTTTAAAGTCAGTAATTTTTGGTGAAACAATACTAGTTTTAGCAACTTTTGAAGGATTTTCTGCTTCTGTTGGTGTTTCATATGTAACATATCAATAACCATAATATTGCTGTTTAGATATATCATTATCAGTTAAACCAAAAACTAAAAGACTTCCATTTGCATCTTTACAACTAAATGGTTCATTCATTACTTTATTTGGATCATTATTAACATTATAATTAATACTCTCATAATTACCTGATTTATATTGATCACTATTATAAAAATCCCTAGCAGCATCTGTAACTTCTAATGCATTACGATCAATTCTAATTTTGTCTGCTGCTAGTTGCATAAATGCAGTAAGTAGTTTATATAAAAGTTTAGTATCATATTGATAGTATTTATTATAAACATAATCAACTAACGGATCACCATCTTTGTTTGATGGCTCGTTTTTAAAATTTGTTTCAATCTTTGAACCATCTCCAGTACCACAAGCCACAATAGTACTCACAGAAGAAGAAAGTAAACTAAGTGTTGAAAATAAAGTGATTAATTTACGCATTTGATTGTTATTCTCCTTAAACTAAATAATAATTAAATATTCACTAAGAATTGTAACTTATTTTTTTATAAAAAGCAAAAGGAAATTCATATAGGTAAAAATACATTTTTTAAAATTAAAATATTAATGTTTGCTGAGTTATACTTGTAAGTGCAAGTAAATAAAATTGCAAAAAATTCTCATATAAAAATTTCATAATGCTAAATTTAGTTTAGAAAAAAGTAAGGAGTTTTTATATGAGTTATAAACATCTTGGCATAGATGAAAGGATTTATATTGAGAATCAATTGAAATTTAAATTTAAAATTAGTGAAATAGCTAAAAATCTTAATCGAAGTATTAGTACTATTATTCGAGAAATTAATAGAAATAAAGATAATAATCATTATTTTTCATTAATTGCACAAAATAAAGCTGAAAATCGAAAACAATCACATATTAGTTTTCATAAGTTTAAAAATAAGAATTTAGTAAAATATGTACAACAAAAATTACTATTAGGTTGATCACCTGAACAAATTTATGGCAGAATTAAAAATTTTCATAAAGAGTGAGTTATTAGTTTTAAAACAATTTATACTTGAATTTATTTTGGAATGCTTGATAAAGTTACTAGTAAAAATTTAAGAAGAAAAGGTAAAAAACGAAAATCTAAAGAAAATCGTGGCAAGTTTAATGGTAAATCAATTAAAGAACGAGATATAAATGTTAATGATCGTATAACACTTGGTCATTGAGAAGGAGATACTATAGTATCATCACGAGGTAAAAGCAAATCATGTTTAATAACTTTAGTTGAAAGAGTATCACGATTTACTTTAGCAATATTAGTTAAAAACAGAACTACTAAAGTTATTAATAAAAATGTTAGTTATTATTTATCAATTCTTCCTAAAAACATTGTTAAAACTATTACTTTTGATCGTGGCAAAGAATTTTCAAATTGACAACAACTTGAAAAAAATTTAGATATAAAAATTTATTTTGCCAATCCATATTCACCTTGACAAAGAGGTACTAATGAAAATACTAATGGTTTAATTAGAGAAAAATTTCCTAAAAAATTTATTTTTTCAAAAACTAATAAAAATGAAGTTCATAAATTTATATTGTCTTTAAACCAAAGACCAAGAAAAATACTAAATTATCTTTCACCAATCGAATATTTGGATAGAAAAATAATTTAGTTGCACTTACCTTTACAATTTAGCGTTTATTTTAATATTTTAATAAAATTATTATTATCATAAAAGGAATTAAATTTTTATCGTTGATAATTGCTTTTGCAAATCTATTTCATCTTTAAAAGATCAGATTTATTAATTTTTTGTTGAAATTTCATTGCTTCTTCATATGTTGGTAATTTGTCTTTATTTTATTCTAAAATTTCTTCATTTAAAATATCGTTAGTATTTTTCATTAAAAAAAATTAAAGACTTCCAAATGATTATTTCAAACGACTAACATTAAAGCATTATATCCATATTCATTTACTTGATAAAGATTTCATTATTATCTATTAAATACTTGACTATCTCTAAATCATTATTTTTGATAGTTAACATCAAAATAGTGAAATCATCTTTAATTACATAATTTATACTAACACCATTCCTAACTAATAATTTAACTTTTTCTAAGTTATTATTCATAATGACTTGTATCATTTTTTCATTTTTCTTATTAAGAAATACTCTTTTTTCCTAATGTACTTTTTTTCTCTTTCTATAAATTAAACTTGATACAATAATAAATTTAATCTTATTAGTTTAAATTGTATTTAATATTTCTGCTTTTGTTTCCAAAGGTAATTGAGATTCTATTAAGCCCATATTCTCTCATTTTTGTTTGCTTGCATTTTTTGATTCTTCTGATAAAGGTTGCTGTAACTCTGGAATTTCAGTACTTATTAATTTTCATACTTCATTTAAAGATGTTAATTTTATTTCTTCTTCATTTAATTTATTTTTAATTTTTTGTTCTTCTTTTTTTAAATTTTTTTTATTTAAACTATTTTTTAAATTATCACAATTTTCAGTAGTTTTTTTAATTTCCATTGCAAAAAAATCTCTAATATTTTCCAATGTTGTAGATAAATCTTTTACTTCATCTTCATGTAATTCCTTTATTGAAATTATTTTTTTTTCTAAATAATTTATTTGAAATTCTAGTTTTTCAATTGTTTTATTTTGTTCTTCAATTTTTTGATCTTGTCAACTAGGTTTCTCATTTTCTTGATTTATTTCGGTTTGGATTTCAATACTTACTAGTTTTGATTGATTAATTGTTCTTAAAGACTCCTGAATTTTTTCCTTTTTTTCTCTAATTGCATTTTTTATTATTTTTTTTCTTTTAATTTAAAATTAATTTCTAAAGTTGTGAAATCATCTTTAAATTCATTTTCTATTTTTTCTTTTTCTTCTCTTATGTTTTCTAAATTATTTTGAATGTTAAAATTTTCATTAAATTTTTTAATACTGTCAGCATTTTCTTCTCAATAATTTTCAATAATCTTAATAAATTCTATATTTTCTAATTTATTAACTTCTTTTAAGAAATTAATAAATATTTTTTGATCTTTACTAATATTTTTAATTCATTTTTCTTTTATTTTTTTAAGTTCAAACATCATCGTATGTTTATTTTGCTTAAAAAAATCCTCAATTTTATTAATTTTATCCTCAATTTTTTTTATTTTTTTATCATTAATACTTAACTCAGTATCATGTCTTGTAATATTATCTTGTAACTCCCCAATATAATCATTCTTTTTCTTAATATCACTATTCTTTTTTTTAATCACTACATCTATTTCTTTTAAATATTGTTTTTTTCCTTTTTTATCATCTGAAATATTTGGAATAAATATTTGATTTTCAATATTATTTTTATTTTCTTCTAAATCTTGCAAGTAAGTAATTTTTTTAATTTTTATATTTTTCTTTCGTTTTTCTAAATTTTCAATTTGTTTTCTTTTTTCTGCTATCTCTTTCTGATGCATTCTAATTTGTTCTTTTTTTTCTTCTAATTCATTTTTAAATAATTCTATACTTTCTTTTACTTTATCTTTAGTTTTAATAATTTCTTCTTGTTCACTTATTAATTCTTTTTCTCGATCATTATATTTTTCAAATATATCATTGTATATTCTTTCTTCATTTTTAATAATTTTTTTAATATATCTGTTAAATATGTCATCTATTAATTCAAAGAAAAATACAAAATTTTTATCAAATTTACTTTTTAAATCTTTATCTTCATCTAAAATTAATTTATATTCATCTCCACTTTTCATTCTAAATGCTCAAAAAGATAAAATTAATTGAGTCATAACTTCTTCTTTAAAAAGATTTTCAAAAATTTTCTCTTTTTTATTTTCTAATTCCTCATTTTTTTGATATAGCCTACGAATTTCTTTATCAATTTTTATTTTTAATTCTCGTGTTTTTTTTAAAAACTCTTTTTTATTTTCAAAAATATTTAAATTTATTGTTTTTAAAAAAATAATATCATTACTTATTGTTTCACTTAAAAAATTAAAAAGATTAAAATAATCTGTGATTTCAGTAAACTCAGTACTATTTTGACTACCCTTATTAATTTTATTTTGTTCAATTAATGTTTTATTTTTTTCCAAGAATAATAATTTTTCATTTTGTTCTTTAATTTTACTATCAAGTTCTATTAAAAAATAATCTAATTGTTTAATTAATTTTAAATCTTCTTTTTTTTCTCAAAAATAAGAAAAAAAATTATTTTTAAATCATTTCTTAATTCTTTAATTAATTTATCTAAATCAGTTTTTTTATTTTCTTTTAATTGAGTTAATGGTGCTGATGTACTTGGATTTTCAAAATCAGTATCTTCTGAATTAGAAAAAAAGTTATCTTTTTCATTATACTCTTTAAAAAAATTCTTAAAAGTTTCAACAACTTCGTCTAAATTTTCATCAGTTAAAGGATAATTTCTAAATTTTTTTATTAATTCATTAAATCAAGGCATAAATCTTATTCTCCTAAATTTTATTTATAAAATAAAAAAAACCAATTGTTTTTAAATAAAACAATGGGTTTGAAAACTTATATTTTTCAATCTTTTGTGTTAATAACAATAAAACGCTCCTTATTCTAAAGATCTAAAGAAGTATCTTGATTATAACTAATTAAATTATAACTAATTAATTTATCTTTTTTTAAAAAAAAGATAAATTACTATTATATGTTTATATAATAAAAATTTATCACAAAAATTATTTTTCAGTTCTAGGTTTCATATGTGGAAATAATAATACATCTTTAATACTATTTTGGCCAGTTATTAACATGACCAAACGATCAATACCAATTCCCAATCCACCTGTTGGTGGCATACCATACTCCAATGCTTCAACAAAGTCTAAATCCATAGTTGCTGCTTCATCATTACCGCTATTTTTTTCTTTTACTTGCTCTTCAAAACGATTATATTGTTGCAAAGAATCATTTAGTTCCGAATAAGCATTTGCATATTCTCTACCAGCAATAAATAATTCAAAACGATCAGTAAACTCTTTACTATTTTTATTTAATTTAGCAAGTGGTGAAATTTCAATTGGATAATCAAAAATAAAAGTAGGTTGAATTAAAGTTTCTTCAACAAAAGATTCAAAAAATAAATTAATAATATGACCAGTACTATTATAATGATCTGGAATATGAAGTTTATAACTTTTTGCAAGTTTTAATATAAGTTTAAATGTTTTATTTTTTTCAATATTTCTAATATTATCATCTTCAATATTATGATATTTTAAAATCATATCACTAATTTCTTGGAAAATTTTAGTAAACTCTTCATCTTTGATCATAGCTTTTTTAATTGAATCAATCATACTAATTTTTGTTCATGATTTTTCAAAATTTAATATATTTTCATCATATTCTAATATTAATTTATTATGCACTGTATTAATTAAATGTTTTATACAAGACTCTGTTAAATCCATCATATATTTCATATCTTGATAGGCAACATAAATTTCAATAGTTGTAAATTCTGGATTATGTTTTTTACTCATACCTTCATTACGAAATAATCTACCAATTTCATAAACTTTTTCAAAACCACCAACTATTAATCTTTTTAAATGTAATTCAGTAGCAATCCGTAAATATAAATCGGTTTTTAATGTATTATGATGAGTGATAAAAGGTTTAGCGGCAGCACCACCATATACTTCTTGTAAAATAGGTGTTTCAACTTCTAAATAACCTTTATTATTTAAAAAACTTCTTAATTCATTAATAATTTGTGTACGTTGTAAAAATGTCTTTTTAGTTTCTTGATTCATAATTAAATCTACATATCTTCGTCGATAACGTTCTTCAATATCTGTTAAACCATGAAATTTATCTGGTAAAGGTCTAAGTGTTTTTGATAACATTACAATATCATAGATTTGAACTGTTAGTTCTCCTTTATTGGTTTTCATAACCTTACCTTTAATACCAAAAAAATCGCCTAAATCTGCATATTCTGCAAATCATTCAAATTTTTTTTGATTAATATATTCTGGTTTTAAATAAATTTGAAATTTACCTGTTTGATCTTGCAAATGAGCAAAAATTGAACCCTTTCCCATTTCTCTTTTTGTCATTAATCTACCCGCCATTTTAATTTGATCATTAGGTAAATTAGCAACAAATTTTGCTAACTCTTCTTTATTTTTATTTCTAAATTCACTATTTAAAGTTTCACAATTATAATTTCTTTCTCAATTACGCCCATAAATATCATAATTTTGTTTATATAAATCTTGTATTTTTTGATATCTTAATGCTTCTTGCTCTGTCAAAATACGTCCATTAATTTCAAGTTTAGTTTCTTTCATTGTTTTCATCCTTTGTATTTAAAATAAGTATTTAAAATAAAAAAATTAAATTAAATAAGATTGTTTAGGTTTATACATAATGATATCAATTTTCAATACCAAATTCTACTGTCAACAATTAATTTTAAATTTTATAATAAAACCCTTATATTTATAATAAGGGCTAAAATTTAATTTAAATATTTCTACTAATAGATATCTATAAAAATTAGAGACAATTTATTAATCATTTTTTACCTTCTAAATATTAATTTTGTATAAAACATGTTTTGCTAAAATATCACTTTTATTTATTTTTGGATGATAAGATTCTTTTTTTTCATACCTATTCGTTTCATTACATTTTCTGATTTAATATTTAATATACTAGGAAAACTATAAATTTCAGTGAATTTTAATTTTTTTTGCATATTTTAAACATTCTTTAGCTGCTTCTGTTGCTATTCCTTGACATCAAACACTTTTTTTAAAAACACCAACCAATTTCAATACATGGTCTAAAATCATCAATAAAATCAACTTCGCTAAAGCCAATAAAGCCAATAAAGCCAATAAATTTATTATCTTTTTTAAATTCAACAACATAAAAACCAAATCCATTATTATTTAAATTATTTTTAATTTTTGAAAAATATTTTTCTGTATCATCTTTTGATAATGTACTAGAAAAATATTTCATGACATCTTTATCAGAATTTAATAAAACAAGTTCATCTAAATCACTATCTTCTCAATATCTAATTTTTAATCTAGGGGTTTCAAAAAATATCATATTTTTACTCCTTTGTTATGATATTTTTTTTATTAACAATTTGTTAGTTTATTTAATTAATAATATTAACTTCAATTTATTTCACTTGGTTTCATTGGTTTTTCATTATTCTTTACACTAATAATTTTACCATTTTTAACGTTAATAACAGTATTTGCAACATATTGGAAGTTAGGATTATGAGTAACCATAATAATTGATGTTTTATATTCTCGATTAACATCCAATAAAATCTCTAATACCTTACGCCCCATTTCCTCATCAAGTGCTCCTGTTGGCTCATCACAAAATAAAATTGTCGGATTTTTTGCTAGTGCTCTACCAATCGATACTCTTTGTTGTTGTCCACCTGATAATTGACTTGGAAATTTATTCATATGTTCATCCATTTCAATAACTTGAAAAATATCATCAATACTCATATTTTTATTTTTATTTTTAGCAAGATTTTCACCAACTTCAACATTTTCACGAGCAGTTAAGTTAGTTAATAAATTGTATTGTTGAAAAATAAAACCAACATTATCTCGTCTAAATTTAGTTAAATGACTATCTTTTAATAAAGATAAATTGTATCCCGCCACAAAAACATCACCAGTATTAGGTTTATCCAATCCCGAAATAATATTTAATAATGTTGTCTTACCACTTCCCGATGGTCCTAAGATAACAACAAAATCACCTAATTTAATTTTTAAATTAACTCCTTTTAATACTTCATATTCTAAGTCTCCAGTTAAGTAAGATTTTTTAACATCAAATAATTCAATAACATTAGTTTGAGTATCAGGAGTATTATTAGTCATTGATATAATTTTACCTGCTAAAATTTCTTTTGAATGAGTTTTTGTTAATTTTTTAATTGCTTTTTGATTATCTTTAAAAGTTTGCAATTTGGCTTTATTAGCTTCTATTTCTTCCTTTGATTCTGGTTTATCATGAGATTTATGGGTTACTGGTGGTATTGTAGCTTCATTTTTAGATACTAACTTCTTTGTAAAACTAGATTCTAACTTATTTTTAGTTACTTGTTTACTTCCAATGTCTTTATCATCTTTTTTAATTTCCTTATTATCTTTTTTCATAATCATTTCTCCTTTTTAATTCCATGCTTTTATAAACAACCCACTCATTTTATCAATTACTTTACCTTATTTATATAGAAATACTTAAAAAATATTTTAACTTCCTTGTAATAAAGCTGTTACTGGTTTGTATTTAATTAAATATAACCCAACAGCATAGCCAATAACCATTATTAAAAATACCATTCCAAAGCAAGATAAAATTGTAACTAGATTAGCAGCCACATTAAAAACAACGCCTGCTTTAGTTGCAATAATTAAAGTAATAATATTCCACACAACATAAGAAATAATAGTACCTAAAATAAAAGCAACCAATAAAGCAATAATATAGGAGCCAATAATCAATCTGTTAATTTCATTTACACGATAACCCAAAGATTTCATCATTGCAATAATTAATAAATTATTATCTAAAATCATATTAACGATAATTACCAATACAAAAGCTACAGCAAATAATGTTAAAATTTTTGTAATATTTATAATTGTTCTAATTCCATCAAATATTTCAACTAATAATCTTTTAACTAAATCATTAATAAAAGGTATTTTATTAATAGGTTCTAAATTTTTTGCTAATATTTGTTCTTTAGTATATTCTGCAGATGGTTGCAAAATATTTATATAATTTAATGGAAAAATATTGCTCTCTTTAGATAATCAATGATTAAAAGAATCTGATATTGGTTTTGGATCTTCTGATGGGGAAGGTTTTATTAATCCAATAGATGTTCGTAAATCATCAAGATTAATATAAACATTCGAATTGTCTAAATTATTTTCAATAATTCCTTTAACTTGATAAATTACTGGAATTGTATAATTATATCAACTTGCTAACATTAAAAAGTGATCATCAATTTTATAATCATTTAAAATTGATAATGTTTTTGAAATAACTGCTGGTAAAATATAAGCTGTAGTTGTTATATTTTGTCCTTGATTATCAGTATAAGTAACTTTTTGTGATTGTAAATTATGAAAATTATTAAAAATAGGATCAATATCACGATTTTTTGCTTCTTTAAAATTAAATCAATTTTTTCAAACTAAATCTTGATATGGATCATTATAAAGTCCTGTTGCTTTAATTTTTTTTGCAAGCATGCGACCTTGATTATGTCCTTTTCATTCATTAGGAGGCCTTAAATTTATTTCAATAGTTGGATAATACTTATTATTATAAATATTTAAACCTAAACTAATACCAGGCAACGGGTTTATTTCTGGATTAATACCTGTATTTGTTGAAATATAATTAAATATTTGATGAATATTTTGACAAATAATTTTCATTAATGGTTTAGGTATTATCTTTTTTGGATTAATAAAATCTTCACAATCAGATTTGTTCTTAGTTTTTTGATAAAGGATATTAATTTCTTCACTATTCATAAAATAATTTTTAAAGTTATTATTATTAATAATACTTTCAATTTTTTTAGCTTTATTATCATTATCAATATGAAAATCATCAGCTATTCATTGATGATACTTATTAGTACCAGTTTCTTTATCTTTTGCAATATCTTTTTCTGAAACTCAATCAAAAACATGCTTATCAATACTTAAATTAGAATCATTAGTATATGTATACATTGATGAAGTTGATGTATTTCATTTAACATCTTTATTGTAATATCCATATAAATTGTTTATTTTATTATCAAATAAATCAGTAGCTGAACTTTGAAATAGTAATAAAAAACTAACAAAAATAAAAGTAAAAAATACTAAAAATAGTTTTCCAACCGATTTTAGAGTGAAAGCAATTGCTAAACGCTGTTTAAATGGTCAATAACGAAAGGGGTATTTTAAAACTGAAATTAGTTTAGAACTTGAATTACTTGGTCTATCATAAATTAATAATAATGGACTAACGCGTAATTTTGTTTCCGATTGCATATAACTAATTACTATAAAAATAATAGGAATAATTATTAAACTTACAATAAATACTATCCAACTAAAAAATAGTATTGGTACTGGCATAAAAAACCCAATGTTATTTAACGAATTAAATCATATTTGTAACCCTAGACCAATACCTAAACCAATAATACTAGAAATGAATGTTATCAAAAATATTAAAATTACAAAACTAATAGCAATTTGAAAATTACTATAACCAAGGGCTTTTAATAATCCTATCTGTGGTTTTTGTAAATCAATTTCTTTTCTAACATATGACATAATGATAAAAATAATAACTAATAATACTACAAGAGTAATTGCTGTAAACATTATATTTTCCATTTTAAAACTCTCTAGAATTTGTCCTGATCGAATATCTTCGCTATCACTACTAATAATTGAACCAAAACTAAAACTAAAAGTTTTAATTAAAAGTTCTTCTAACTTACTAACAAAATAGTTATCGTTATTGTTAACTTTTAATAAAAATATATTATTTAAATTAGTTCTAAATGTAGAGTCTTTTATTAAATTATTAAACCATTGATTTGACATATAAACAGGACTTGTATTTTCAGATGTCGGATTAGGATTTGTTGCAGTACGACTACCAGTAATTCCCCAATAAGCATAACCAAAGCCAACAACTTTTAACTTTTCAACTTTATCAATAACTGTTATATAATCATTTAATTTAATATTATTAATACATGCAAATTCAGGATTGATTACTATTTCTAATGGATTAATAGGCTTAATACCTTCGGAAATATAAACTTCATTAATATTATTTCTTTTTGGAGCAAAATCAAAAGATTCACTTTTTTCTGAAGTATAAAATCCATTTTCTAATGAATAATAAATTTTTTTAAAAGAACTAACGTTTTCATAATCAAAAGTTTTAAAAAATGATTTAGCAAGTTCATAATGTTGCAAATTATAAATTTCATCATTTTTAACTTCGTTTTCTAAAATATCACTAAATAGTATTCCTTGATAACTTAATCCTCAATTTAACAAATAATTTTCAAAATCTTTATTAATATCTACTCCCGAAGGAAGGATAGGAAAACTATTATTTCTAAGATTATTTTCTTTAATTTCATCTATCTGTTTATAAATTTCTTGCTTTTGCAGATGATCTTTAAATTGTTTTTTGATAATTGTTTGGATTCTTGATGTTGCAGTAGCAGTATCTTTATAATTATTTAATAATTGTAAATTAATACGATAGTCATATTTACCACTATTGTTTAATACTGTATAAAAACCTGATTCAGCTCTTGATGCTGTACTATAAAGTGCAGAAAGAGTAGAAATTACAATAACTAATAGTATTATAATACCTAAATATTGTAATAATCTTTTCTTGATTCCTCTTAAAACATTAACAAAAAGATTGCTCATTATAACTCCAATATTCTTATACAACTTAAAAACTGCTAATAGTATAATTTTATCATAATAAAATAATGCTAATTATATTTGAACTATATTAAAAAATAAAAATTTTAATATTATTATTAAATTCTAAACTTATTTACTTAACTACTTTTTTTACATTTTTCTAAAATTGCAATTTTATTAAGGTCAGCAATACCAACATAAGGTAAGTTTCTCAATTTTTCATCATAATCAAGACCATATCCTACTAAAAAATGATCAGGAACTTCAAAGCCATATCAATCAGCTTCAATTTTAGCAACTCTTTTAGATTTCTTATCTAAAAGAGTAATTATTTTTACCGATTTTGCTCCAAGTTCTTGTAAATGATCACGAATTTTAAATAACGAATTACCTGAATCAATAATATCTTCAACAATTAATAAGTCACGACCCTTAACATTATTAATAACATCCATTCTTATTTTTGGTTTATTTACCGCCTTTGTTTGTCCTAAATATGACTCTACATACATAAAATCAACCAAACAATCAATCTTAAGGTTTAACATAAATTGTGATAAAAAAGGTAAACATCCTCTTAATATCCCTACTAAAATAATGGGCTCTTTATTATCTTTATAATAACTATTAACTGATTTTGCAAGTTCAATAATTTTATTATTGATTACATCAGTACTTAATAATATTTTTTCTACTAATTCATGTTTTTCCAACATTGTTTTTTCTCCTTATTACTTTTTATATTATATTTACCAAATAAAAAAAGAAAATAAAACAAAACTTACACATTATCGAAAATATTAAAATAGTAAGTTTTGTTTTTTTATTATAATAATTTAATTATTTCTTCTTAGGAACAACTGATATTGTATCATCATCAGTCCCTGAATTATTATCTTCCTTTTTATCATTTGATTCATTATCCTCTTTGGAAGGATTTTTACTATTTTTTTGTATTTCTTTTTGCATTTCTATTACTTCAATTGGTAATTTATTATATTTATCAATATATTCTATTTGTTCAGCAGTAATTGTTTCTAAAGTCATTAATGACTTAGCAATTAACTCTAATGTATCTTTATGTTTTTTAATTGTTGCTACTGCTTCAATATAACAAATATCTAATAATTTTTTAATTTCTCCATCAATTTTAGATGCAATATCATCAGAAAACTTATTTGCTGCAAAAGGTGAATACTCATTACGTGGACTTTCAAATTGAACTAATCCTAATTCAGATGACATTCCATATTCAGTTATCATTTTTCTGGCAATATTTGTTGCTTTTTCTAAATCATCATGAGCACCAGTAGTAATATTTGCATTACCAAACATAATCTCTTCTGAAGCGCGACCACCTAAATAACCAGTAATAGTTGCTCTTAAATGTACTTTTGAATAAAACATAGTATCTTCTTTAGGAGTCATAATAGTATATCCACCTGCTTGTCCACGTGGTATTATTGTAACTTTTTGAACTTTAGAAGCATATTCTAGTTTTAAACCAATAAGAGCATGTCCAGCTTCGTGATATGATACTATTTTTTTATCCATATCAGTAATTACTCTTGAAGTTTTAGCAGGTCCACCAACAACTCTATCAATAGCTTCATCAATTTCTACTAAACCAATAACTGTTTTATTATGACGAACAGCTAACAACGTTGCTTCATTTAATACATTTTCTAATTGTGCACCACTAAATCCTGGTGTTCTCTCTGCTATTCTTTGAAAATTAACTTTTGGCGAAATATTTTTATTACGAGCATGTAATCGTAAAATTGCTTCACGTTCTTTAATATCAGGTCAACTTAAAGAAATTTGACGATCAAATCTACCTGGACGTAATAACGCTTCATCAAGTACATCAGCACGGTTAGTAGCAGCCATAATAATAACTCCCAAGTTAGTTTCAAATCCATCCATTTCAACTAATAATTGGTTTAAAGTTTGTTCATTAGTTGCAGTTGAAGCTGAGGCACGTTTTCTTCCTACTGCATCAATTTCATCAATAAAAATAATACAAGGAGCACTTTTTTTAGCAGTAGTAAACATTTCTCTAATTCTTGAAGCTCCAACTCCAACAAAAACTTCTTCAAATTCAGAACCAGAAATTGAAAAGAAAGGAACACCTGCTTCACCAGCAACTGCTTTTGCTAATAAAGTCTTACCAGTACCAGGCGGTCCTACAAGAAGAACTCCTTTTGGCACTCTTGCACCCATTTGTGCATATTTTTGTGGAAACTTTAAAAAATGAACAACTTCTTCTAATTCCAATTTTTCTTCTTTAATACCAGCAACATCAGTAAATCTAGTATCTGATGTTCTAATCTTAGCACGACTTTTTCCCATTGAAAAAGGACTCATGCCACCACCGGGACCCATTTTATTCATTTTAGAAAATAATCAAAATGAACCACCAACTAATACTAATATTGGAAACATACTAATTAAAAATGTTTTTCAAAAGGGAACTAATTCACTAATAATTGTGGGATTAATATCAAAGCCTTTACCATCTTTATCTTTTCTGAATAATTTTTCAATAACATCATGATAAAAACCACCTGTAGCAGTTCCAGAAACTGTCGCTTCAAATCGTTTTACCTTACCATTAATTCCTAAAAAACCTGTAATATAAGTAGTATGATCAAAAAATTGAACTTGTACTCCATCAATTTTGCTAACAGTGTCACTACTATTGCCAGGGAGTTTACAATCTCTAAGTAGTGTTTCTAATTGAAATTGATCTAAAGTTAAAGCATTTCCTCTTAAAAAATATCATAATAAAATTCCAACAAATACTAAAAAAGCAACGAATAGTGCAACAATTATTCAATTAATTTTAATTCGCGTTTGCATTATTTTTTCACCTACGTTTAATTTCTAATTTATTTTCTTAAATAATACCATAATATTTTAGCACATACAAATTAGGTTTCTCACTAATATTGTTTTTATTTACTGATAATTTTGGAATTGCCACTACTTTTCCGCTTGAATTTATGATTACTGGTCATATAAGACGTTCACGATATGGAATTTTATTATCAATAAATAAACGATTAATTTTTTTTGTACCAAATGGTGTCTCAATTTCTTCTTCACCATTATTAGTTCTAATTGTTAATGGAAAATCTGATTTATTAATATATAAAGCTTGAAATTCACCACCTGTTGGTTCAGTTTTAGAAATAGTAATTTCCTTAAAATTATAGTTATTTATTTTAGAAATTTTATAACTAAATTGTTTTGGTTCATTTTTTTCACTAATATATGCAAAATTATATTCTTTAATAACTCAAGTATTTTCAGAAATACAAATAGTAATATTTGGTTTACTAGATTTAGTTAAAACTCTAACTATTTCTTTAATTTTAGCCTTTTTTAAAGATAAAACTAATTCTTCATCATATTGGCTTAAAAATTCATAGATAATCATTTGTTGTAATTTAAATTCATATTTTTTAAACTCATTAATAGCAAGCACATCATCATTAATAATAGTATTATAAATTACTTCAAGTTCATCTTTCAGTAATTCTTGTTCACTATTTAATTCTTTAATTTCACTTAACATTAAATTAATATCAAAATCAGTAAGTTTATTAATTTGTTGTTGTCTAATTCGATTTCTTTCATAAATAATTAATTCATTTGTTTCATCAAATCCATATTTAATATGATACAAAGTTAAATAGTCAATAATATCTTCTTTTTTTAATTCTAACATTGGACGATAAACCGATAAAGATTTATATGTTGTTTTAAATTTTAATCCATAATAAGAAACTATTGCCTTGCGTTGTTTTTGAATAATATATGTTTCAAGTAAATCGTAAATATGATGTGCTACAACAAGATTATAAACTTGATATTTTTGAGCAATTTTATTAAAAAAATCATATCTAAGTACACGTGCTTGACTTTGAAAATTTTGTTTTTTATTGTATTCCTCTTCTTTAATATTTTTTACTTCTAAAGTTATTTTATTATTTGTACAATATTCTCGAACAATTTGCTCATCAACATTACTACTTCAACGTTTATGATAATTAACATGACAAACAATAATTTTAAACTCATTACGTACTAAATTATCTAATAAAAACATACTATCTGGACCACCTGATACAGCTAATAAGTAAGTTATTTTTTTATTAAGTTTATTTAATCAATTAATATTCATTTTAAACACCTAACCTTACACTTATATTAAGATTATTTATATCACTTTGCTATTTCATCAATATAAGTATTATTTTCATTATGACAAATCAATGGTGGCAAAACAATCATTCCTTCTTTCGCTAAAAATCCTGCTTCAATTAAAAAAACATTGGCAGCCTGATTAATTTTAGGATAAACTATTTGTAATTTTTTAGGTGTAATTTGATATTTTTTTAATAAAAGTAATGTTTCATTTATTCTTTCTACACTATTTATCATAACCAATCGCCCTTTGTCTTTTAATAATTTACTTGCACTAGCAATAATCTCCTCTAAATTAATATATACTTCATGTCTTGCTGGAATTTTTAAAGGTTGTGCTTTTACTTTGCTTTTATCCCATAAAGGAAAAAAAGGTGGATTGCATACAATTAAATCAACTTTTTCTTTTTCTCTTTGAGCATAAATTTTTATGTCTTCATGAACAATGATAATTCTTTTTTCTAAATCATTAAGTTTTATATTTTCTAAAGCAAGTTCAACAGCTGGCTCTTGAATTTCAATACCAATTACTTTTCCTTGAAATTTTGCCGATAAAATTATTGGAATAACAGCATTATTAGTTCCAAAATCAATTATTGTTTTAGTACTAGGTTTTATTTTAATAAAATTACTTAATAAAATAGTATCTAAAGAAACACAAAACATATCTTTTCTTTGAATAAGTTTAATTTTTTTATCATCTTGATTTAAAATTAAAATTTTTTTTGTACTTTCCATAGTTTAATTATCACTTACCTTAATAAGAAAAGAATTTATTAATAAATTTAAGTTAACATTAAATTTTAATTTGGTAATTGTAAATGAAATTTGTTCTAAAATATAGGCTATATTTTTTAAATTACTATTTTTTCATAAATTAACTAAACTTTCAATAAAAAAATTATTAAAATCATACTTTTTAAATAAAAGAAAAGTTAATTTATTAAAAACTACTAAATTAAAAAATCTAAAAAAGTAAATAATTTCTTCTTTTAAACTAACTATTTTTTTATTCAAAAGTTGATTGTTAACCTTTTTATCATTATCATTAATAATAAATTGTTTAATAATTTCAATATATTTTTTTAATTTAAGTTTACTACTTTCATCTGTCAAAAAAATAGTATTTGA
Source organism: Spiroplasma endosymbiont of Lasioglossum villosulum (assembly GCF_964020195.1). Lineage (NCBI taxonomy): Bacteria > Bacillati > Mycoplasmatota > Mollicutes > Entomoplasmatales > Spiroplasmataceae > Spiroplasma > Spiroplasma endosymbiont of Lasioglossum villosulum. The sequence goes on along the minus strand of NZ_OZ026539.1, from coordinate 13,839 downwards.
AAATATTTTTAATATTAATAATTGTTCATCATCATAATTGTTACTAACAAATATATCATTTTCTTTTGAACAATTTATCAATTGACAACGAGATTTAATAGTAGGGAGTATTTGATTAATATTAGTGGTAGTAAAAATTACATAAATATTTTTAGATAATTCTTCTAAAGTTTTAAGCAGAACATTTGAAGCTGAAATTGAAGAAAATTCAATTTGATTTATTAAATAAATTTTATTAGCATCTTTTTCTAAATTAGTTTTAGAAAAATCATTAATAATTTCTAAAACAATATTTTTATTCATAATATTATTTTTACTAAAATCAAATTTTTTAAAATCAAAATAACTATTAGTTTTAATTTTAAAACAATTTTGACACATATTTTCTTCAGTACATTTTTTTAATTGATTATTATTTTTACAAATAATTTTTTTTATTAACTTATTACTAACATTTATATTTAATATTTTATTTTTCGAATACAATAAAATTAACTGTGGAATATTTTCCATTGCAAAAATAGAAAAATTTTCTGATTCTTTATTTTCAAATAAAATTAAATTATTTTCCTTCATTAGATCCTCTAATTTTAATTTTTTTTTCTTTAAAACCTTTTTCTTCAACTAAATTTATGATTAGTTCATAAACACTATTAAAAACTTTTTTTTCTGATAAATTAGCATTTATTGTATGAACGCGATTTGGATTACTAATAGCAATTTTTTTATAACCATTATATACTTTTTGATGAAATTCTAATGTTTCTTCATCTAATCTATTTAATTTTTCACCTTTTCTTAATAAAATTCGTTGTAAACCTGTTTCTGGTTTAATATCAAATAAAACTGTCAAATCAGGTTGATAATCTTCAAAAATAAGTTTTTGAATAAGATTTATTTTATCAATATCTAAATTTCTAGCATAACCCTGATATGCTAAAGTTGAGTCAGAAAAACGATCAGAAATAATGATTTTATTACTGTTTTTATTTGGCAGAATTTTTTCAATTAAATGTTGTCTTCTAGCTGCAATATAAAGCAAAACTTCTGTTCATGGATCCATTAATGTATTTTCTTTATTTAAAATAACTTGTCTTATCTGTTCAGAAATTTCGCTACCACCTGGTTCTCTTGTAATAATAACATCAAAACCATCTTGTTTTAATTGTTCTTTAATCATTTTTAAAACTGTAGTTTTACCTGCACCTTCTGGCCCTTCAAAGGTAATAAATAACATTTTTCTACCTCTTTCTATGCTAAAATTACTAAACTCTTCTAAAACTTGCCAGCAATATTTTTTTCTTTTTCATCTATTTGTTTTAATGCTTTATTTAGTTCTGTTTGTAACATATCATTAATACTTGAATAATCATTCTCTGCTTCTTTTAATAATCCTTCAATATTAATTGAAACTAGTTTACGTCCACCTGTTATAATAATTTTAACCAAACCATCAATATCAGAAAAAGTAAATTCTTCTTTTTTAAATTTTGTTAACTTTCCTTGAATTGCTTGTGCTTGTGCTAACATTCTTTTCATATCCATATTTTTTTCACCTCATATTTTTATATTTCTTCAATTTCAGTAAATATTTTTTTAATAAAATTTAAAGTCGGATCTCTATCTACGTTGGTAAATGACTCAATTACAGGTTTTGATATTACAATATCTACTGGTTTTGGTAATATTTTTTTTGTTAGTAACTCTTGATATTTTTTTCTTGTTTCCTGTCATTGATTTTTATCAAGGGCATAAATCATATATTCATTTTCTAATAAAATATTTAAAAATTCTCTATGTTCTTTACTTAAAAAACTTTGATTTATTAAATCAGATTGAATAATGTTTTTGGTAATAATAATAATGCCATTAGTAGATGCTGCCGCAATAATAGTATTTATATAAACTTTAGTTATGTTTCTAAATTTATTAATGATAATAAATTTAGAAATATTTTTTCACTTTTCACTAACTTCTTTTCTAATATTTTTATCAGCTTGTAAAATTAAATTAATGGCTTTATCAATTATCTCATCATTTTTTAAATTTTTCACAGTTGGTACATCAAAAATTTCTTTTTCTTTAATATTAGTATTTTCTTCTTTTACTAAAATTGAAGTTAATTCTTCATTATTTTTATCTATTTCGCTTTTTTTTAAAATTTTTGTTATTTCATCTTTACTATTTAAATTTATACTTTTATTTTCTATATTCATAATAGATATTTTTGCTTTTTCTAAATAATTTAATGAATATTTATTCTCAAAATTTTTAATTAAATTTAATATTTTTAGTATTAATATTGGTTTTAAATCATCAACATCTTCTTGAATTAAAATTTCATTAAATGAATTCAAAATTAAAAGTAAATCAGATTTTACTACTTCAGAAAAAATATTTACTTGTTGAATATTTATCATTTTAAGTAATTCTGTTTTTTTAGTAATAGCATAAATTAATATTTCTTCAAGAATATAAATAAAATCAATAATATTTTTTTTATATTGAATAGTATATTCATCAAATAATGTTAATTGTTTTATTACTTGCTCAATATTACAATTAAATATATTAATTAAAAATAATATTTTATTTTTTGTTGATAAAACAGAAAATATTTTTTCAACATTTTTAAGTGTTATATTGTTACCATAATTAAATGTTTTTTCTAAATAATTTAAACCATCACGTAAAGAACCTTCGCTCAATATTGCTAATTCCTCTATTGCTTCAACCTCAAAATTAATTTTTTCTTTTGTTAAAACATCAATAAAATGTTTTTTAGTTTCATTTACATTAATTTTTTTAAATTCAAATCATAAACAACGAGAAATTATAGTTGGAATTACTTTATACGGTTCTGTTGTTGCTAAAATAAAAATAATATGTTGTGGTGGTTCTTCTAAGGTTTTTAATAATGCATTAAAAGCAGAAGTTGTTAACATATGAACTTCATCAATAATATAAACTTTATATTTAAAATTCATCGGTAATAAGTTAATATTATCTCTAATACTTCTTATTTCATCAACACCATTATTGGAAGCACCATCAATTTCTAAAATATCAATACAATTATTTGAACTAATGTTTATACAATTTTCACAAGTATTACATGCATCTCCATCAATGTTATTTTGACAATTAATTGCTTTAGCAAATATTTTAGCCGTTGATGTTTTTCCTGTACCTTTTGAGCCTGAAAATAAATAAGCATGATTAAAACTATTATTTAAAATAGAATTTTTTAATATTCTTACAATATTATCCTGACTAATTATTTCTGAAAAAGAATTTGGTCGATACTTTCTATAAAAAGATTTATGTTTCATTTAAATCACCTATATTTATCCTAACAATTTTTTATAAAATTTGTTATAAAAACAATTATTATAAATTACGAATTTCTCCAAAAAAACTTTGTAACATTTCTTTACTATCTAAGTTTAAAGAATAAGTATATTCAATACGATGATTAAATCTTTTATCTAATGTTAAATTATAGAGTGATTCAACACATCCAAATTTACTATCTTTTAAAGCAAAAACAATATGTTTTATTCTTGTTTGTAACAAAGCACCTACACACATTAAACATGGTTCTAATGTTGTATAAATAGTACAATTTAACAAACGTCAATTATTATTTTTTTTACATGCTTTTTTTATTGCAATAATTTCCGCATGTTGAGTTGGATCTTTGTCTTTTTCCTTTTTGTTAAATCCTCTACCAATAATATTATCATTTTCATCAACAATAATTGCACCAATTGGAACATCACCATTAATAGCAGCTTTTTTAGCAAGTTTTAAGGCAATTTCCATGTAATTTTGTTTTTTCATTTAAAGAAACCTCTTTTTTATTTTTCAAAATAAAACCACCGCACACAATCCTAATCCTTATGGCTGCTACCTTTCGGTCCTGACCCGGTTCGAATGTAATTGTTGCAGTGGCATTATTAATTATAACAATTTTTTTATAAAAAAATACATTTTTTTTAATTTATAATGTTTCACGTGAAACATTATAAATTAAATAGTTTTTAAATTATTCATATAAGGTTGCAAAATAATAGGTATATTTACAACATTATCTTCTTCAACATAAAAATTTTCTAAAATTGCTGCAACAACTCGATCAATAGCTAATCCTGATCCATTTAGTGTATGTGGAACTACTTTCTTATTATCTTGACTAACTCTAGTTTCCATTCTTCTTGCTTGAAAATCTTCACAATTACTACATGAAGAAACCTCACGATAACACATTTGAGAAGGTAATCATAATTCTAAATCATAAGTTTTAGCAGCACTAAAACCAATATCACCACTACATAAATTAATAACTCTATAAGGAATATCTAATTTTTGTAAAATTAATTCAGCATTTTTAGTTAACTCTTCAAGGGCATCATAAGATTTTTCAGGATCAACAATTTGAACTAATTCTACTTTATTAAATTGATGTAACCTAATTATTCCTCTTGTATCTCTACCAGCAGAACCAACTTCTGAACGAAAACATGGTGTATAAGCGCACATTTTTATTGGTAATTCAGAAAAATTAATAATTTCATTGCGATAAATATTTGTTAAAGGAACTTCTGCTGTTGGAATTAAATACTGTTCATTATTTAATTGAAATAAATCATCTTTAAATTTAGGAAGTTGCCCTGTACCAAATAAGTTTTCTTTATTAATAATTAATGGTGGTAAAAATTCAGAATAACCATTTTTTAAATGAGAATCAATCATAAAATTCATTAATGCTCTAACTAATAAAGCACCTTTATTTTTATACATAATAAATCTAGTACCACTTAATTTAGTTGCTTTTGAAAAATCAATTATATTTAATTTTTCAGCAATTTCTCAGTGTGGTTTACTATTTTTTTTAATAATTTTCCCTCATTTTCTAACTTCTTGATTATTAGTTTCATCGTTTCCTTGTGGAACTGAAAAATGTGGTATATTAGGAATTACTAATTGTAATTCATATATTTTATTTTCTAAATCTACAATTTTTAAATTATTTTTTATAATTTTTTCTTTTAAAATAATCATATCATCTTTAATTTTTTTTATTTGATCATTTTTTTTATTTTTTAATAATTCACCAATTTGTTTAGATTGCTTATTTCTTGTTTCTTCTAATTTTTGATTTTTTGTTTTTAAAATTCTTATTTCTAAATCTAAATTAAAAATTTTATTTATTTCATTTTTATAACTTTGGCCCCTTGTTTCTATTTTATTAATAGTTTTTTCCAAATTATTACGTATTTTTTCTATATCAATCATTTTAGCACCTCTTAAATTAATCAATAAAAATAGTTTTTTCTTTAGTGATTGGGATTGTTACAATTGAAGAAATTGCATCTTCTTCTGTTTTAAATCTAATTAATTTAACACCTATAGTATTTCTACTTGTAGTTCTTATATCTTCTAAAGAAAATCTAATAACTGTACCTTTTAAAGTCATAATTAATAAATCATTACTATTATTAGTGTTATTTATTGAATTTATACCAATTAATTTTCCTGTTTTTTGAGCTAATTTCATTGAAATTACACCCTTACCACCACGATTTGCTAAACGATATTCTTCAAATCGTGATATTTTTCCATAACCTTTCTCACTAATAGAGACAACTAAATCACCATCTTTATTAGAACACATCCCAATTACATGAGTACCTTTTGTATCTATTCCTTTTACTCCGCTAGCTATTCTTGACATTACTCTAACTTGATTTTCATTGATTCTAACTGCTCGTCCATTAGCCACAGCAATAATTATTTCATTATTACCTGTAGTTTTCAGCACATCTACTAATTGATCATTTGAACGCAATTTAATAGCTATTTTACCATTTTGGTAAATAGATTTAAATTGATCTAAAGTTGAACGTTTAATAATTCCTTTTTTAGTAACAAAAAATAAATTAGCATTTATATCATAATCTTCTGATATAGCAATTATTGTTTTAATAGTCTCATTTTTTTCTGTTGCTATTAAATTAACAATTGGTGTTCCTTTAGCCGTTCTTGAATAATTTGGTACCTTATGAGCACGAATTCGATAAACTTTCCCTTTATTACTAAATATTAACAAATCAGAATGAGTTGAAGTAATTAAAACTTTATCAATATCATCAGTATTAATATCAGTGCCACCAGCACCTTTAACACCAACACCACCACGATGTTGAGTTCTATATGTGTCTAAAGGTAAACGTTTAATATAACCACTTTTTGAAAGAGTTATAACCACCTGTTCTTCTTTAATTAAAGCTTCATCAATAATTTCACCTTCATAATTTTCAATAATTTCAGTTCTTCTATCATCACCATAATTTTCTTTAATTGTTGTTAACTGAGAAATCATTAATTCTATTTGCTTAGAAGGTTCATTAATTAAAGTTCTTAATCGAATAATTTCTTCATTAATAAATGATAATTCATTATTTAATTTTTCTTGTTCTAAATCTGTTAAACGTTGCAGTTTCATTTCTAAAATTGCTTTAGCTTGCTTTTCAGAAAATTCAAATTTATTCTGTAAATTAGTTAATGCTTCTTCTGTTTTCTTTGATTCCTTAATTATTTTAATAATTTCATCAATATTTTGTAATGCTTTAACAAGACCAAAAATAATATGATATTGATGTTCATATTTTTTTAATTCAAAATTAGACTTATTAAGAATAATTTCAATTTGATGTTCAATATAAATTTCAATCATTTCTTTTAAATTCATTACTTTAGGTTGTTTATTATGTAATGCTAATAAATTTATTGTGAATGTTGTTTGTAATGAAGTAAATTTATATAGTTGATTTAAAATAAGTTCAGCATAATCAATATTTTTAATTTCTAATACTAATCTTATTCCTTCACGATTAGATTCATCTCGCAAATCAGTTATATAATTTACTTTTTTTTCTTGAACTGCTTTAACTATATTATTTATTAAATTAGTTTTATTAGTTTGATAAGATATTTCTTCAACAATAATTGCAGGTTTACCATTTGATAATTTTTCAACTTTAGTTTTACTACGAACTGTTATTGTTGATCTTCCGTTTAAATAAGCATTTTTAAATGAATTTACACCTAAAATCATTGCACCTGTAGGAAAGTCAGGTCCTTTAACAATATCTAATATTTCCATAATATCACAATCAGGATTTTGAGCTACAAAAATAATTGCATCAACTATTTCTCTTAAGTTATGTGGTGGAATACTTGTTGCCATTCCAACAGCAATACCTGTTGTTCCATTAACTAATAAATTAGGAAAATAAGCTGGTAAAACACTAGGTTCTTTTTCAGCACCATCATAATTTTCAACAAAAGTAACTGTATTTTTATTTAAATCTTTAACCAACTCTCCTGCCATTTTACTCATTCTAACTTCAGTATATCTCATAGCAGCAGCACTATCACCATCAATTGAACCAAAATTACCTTGGCCATCAGCTAAAGGATAACGATAATTAAATTCTTGTGCCATTCTTACCATTGTTTCATAAACTGCAATATCACCATGAGGATGAAATTTTCCAATACATTCTCCAACAATACGTGCTGCTTTTTTATAAGGTTTATCATATGTCATACCTAAAATTGCTAAAGAATATAAAATTCGACGATGTACTGGTTTCAATCCATCTCTTGCATCTGGTAAAGCTCTTGAAACTATAACTGACATTGAATATTCTAAAAAACTAGTTCTCATTTCATCAGATATATTACGAACATATTTATTAGAAATAAATGTTTCATTTTTTTTAGTTATTTCACTCATATATAAACTCCTAATTTTATTTTATTAACTTTTAAGCATCAATGTTTTTTACATATTTAGCATTTTCTTGAATAAATTCTTTTCGTGGAAATACATCTTTCCCCATCAATATTGAAAAAGTTTCATCTGCTTCTGAAGCATCATCAATACTTACTTGTAATAAAATTCTATGTTGTGGATCCATAGTTGTTTCTCATAGTTGTGTGGCATTCATTTCTCCTAAACCTTTATAACGTTGAATGTTAAAATTAGTTCCATTAAAATTATCTTTAATTTCTTGCAATTCTTGATCATTATATGCATATTTAACAAATTTACCACTATAAAATTTGTATAAAGGAGGCTGAGCTATATATATATAACCAGCATCAATTAAGGGACGCATGTAACGATAAAAAAATGTTAATAATAATGTTTTAATATGTGAACCATCAACATCAGCATCAGTCATAATAATAATTTTATGATAACGTAATTTAGTAATATTAAATTCTTTACCAACACCACAGCCAAAGGAAATAATAAGATTATTTATTTCTTCGTCAGAAAAAACTTTTAAAAGTCGTGCTTTTTCAACATTAATTATTTTTCCCCTTAATGGTAAAATTGCTTGAATTTCTCTACTTCTTCCCAACTTTGCAGTTCCACCAGCTGACTCACCTTCGACAAGAAAAACTTCTGTTTTAGTTGGATCTTTAGAAGAACAATCTGCTAATTTACCTGGTAAATTAGAAAATTGTAAAGGATTTTTTCTCGAAGTCATAATATTCTCACGTGCCTTTTTAGATGCTAAACGTGCACTTACTGATAAAATAACTTTGTTAATAATAATTTTTGCTTCAGCAGGATTTTCCAATAAAAATTTATTAATTATTTTTCCAGTTACATTAGAAACAATTTTTCTAACTTCAGAATTACCAAGCTTTGTTTTAGTTTGCCCTTCATATTGTGGATTAGGATGTTGAACTGAAATAATTGCTAAAATTCCTTCTTTAACATCATCACCAGTAAATGTTTCATCATTATTTTTTAAAAGATTATTTTTTTTCGCATAAGAATTCAATTCTCTTGTTAATGCTAAACGAAAACCATCTTCATGTGTTCCACCTTCAGGTGTATTAATATTATTACAAAATGAAAATATTTGAGATTCTTCACTTTCATTATATTGAAAAGCTATTTCTGTGTTTATACCATTTATTTCAAACTCTCCATAAATAATTTCATGTTTTAAAGGTTCAAATTTATTATTTAAAAAGGCAACATATTCTTTAATACCCCCTTCATAACAAAAAGTTTCTTCTTTATTTTCACGTTCATCAATAACTTGAATAGTTAAACCTTTATTTAAAAAAGCAAGTTGTCTTAACCTTGTTTTAATTATTATAAAACTAAAATTTACAGTTTCAGTAAAAATACTTTCATCAGGTTTAAATAAAACAGTTGTTCCTTTTTTATCACTTTGTCCAATAATTGCCAATGGTAATTCTGGTTTACCACCTTCAATATATTTTTGAAAAAAAATATTACCATCACGGTAAATAGTAACTTCCAAATACTTACTTAAAGCATTTACTACTGAAGCACCAACACCATGTAAACCACCTGATACTTTATAAGAACCATTATCAAATTTTCCACCAGCATGTAATGTAGTAAAAACCGTTTCTACTGTTGAAATATTAGTCTTTGGATGTATATCAGTAGGAATACCTCGACCATTATCTTTTACTAATATTTCATTATTTTTAGTAATAGTTACAGAAATTTTTGTACAAAAACCAGCAATAACTTCATCAACAGCATTATCAACTATTTCTCAAACTAAGTGATGTAATCCTCTTTCTGCAGTGGAACCAATATACATTCCAGGTCGTTTTCTAACTGCTTCTAGTCCTTCTAAAACTTGAATTGAGTTAGCATTATAATCATTTGGAGTCCTTGTGCTCACTATTTTCACTCTCTTTCATCATTAAATGTTTTCATTATTAAATTAATGAAAACATTTAAAATTTCAAAAATAAATTCAAAAAAAGACTTTTTATTCTTTAAAATAAGCATATTATTTTACATTTTATGTATAAATTATACATTTTTTTTGATTTAAAACAACATAATTTTTTTAAAAGAAAAATTAAAAAATCTTTATTAAAAAATAATAAATTACTTTTTTAAAAATATTTAACAAAAAAACTATTTAAAATTTTCTATTAAATTAATAATACTATTTGCCATTTGTTGATGAAATCACATACCTGGATGAAATTCATCAAAATAAAAATATTTATTTAAATTACTTTCATTAACTCCAAAATTAAAAACTGGTTTATAAGAATATTTTGTTTCTTTAGAGAACATTTTACAAATTGTAGCACTAGTTTCAACAATTCCATCTGGAATTTTATTTTTAAAATTATTCATATCAGTTGCTAATTCTTTTGAAAGAAAAAAAGGTGTAATAATATTTTTATAAATTATTTTCATTTCTAATATCATTTTCTTTCATTGTTTTTGATATTCAATACATGTTTTACGTGCTATTTGTATTTTTTGTTGATTATTATGCAATATCTTTTTAATTTTTGGTGTTAATGTTAAGTCAGGAACATCACTAATAATAATTTTATTTGCACCATTTTTAATTAATAATTTTATTGCTTTTTTTCTTCATTTATTACATTATTAATTTTACTGTTTATAATAATAGGATCTGTTTTATTCATTAAATTAGCAATATCATTAGCTCCCATTTCTATTCAAATAACATCTTTTTTTTGTAAAGAATGTTGTAATAACAACATTTGTGTTTGATGAGACAAATCAAAAGTTTTAATAATATCTAAATTATTATCACTGCTATCAGCAACTTCTCCTCCATAAGCATAATTATTACCCAAACTTTGAAATGTTTTACCATTGATGTTAAATAATCACCCAGGTTTAAAATTAATATTTAATTTTTCAGCAATTAATTGTGAAGCTACTTTATTACTACTTCAACAATTATTATAATAAGGTTTATCTAATTGAAAATATTTACATTTACTATTACTATTTTCTAAATATTGATTTTGTGCAAATGTTCCTGCACCAGTATCTGACAAACTATCCCCTAAAACATAAAATTCACTAATAGTATCTTGCTTATTTTTACAAACAATTATATTTAAATTAGTAAAAATTAAAATAGTAAACATACTTAACAATTGTAATTTCTTCTTCATTATTTTTTTACTCTTTCTTAGCTTATTAATTAAAAATAACTATTTTATTTAGTTATATCATATTATTTTTCTCCAATTGGTAAAACTAGTTGTAATAACCCAGTTTCTTCTTCACTATCAATAATTGTATAATTTTTTGGTCAAGAAATTTTCAAATTTACTTTTTTACATTTATTAAAAGATTTTAAAGCATTAATAATTAATTTTGAATTAAAAACTACTTTTATTTCTTCTTTTAAACTTTTAGATTTTACAATATGAAATTTTTTAAATTGTTCAATTACTTCACCTATACTATCATTATTAGATAAACAATTAATTTTAAAATCATTTTTTTCTACATTGATTCAAAATTGAATCATAGGTGAAGTATCTTTTTTTGCTAAAATTATTGATAATTCAATAATTTTTAAAAATTCTCTAACGTTATTAATTTCAATAATATTTTTTTCTTTTTCTATAATGTTTTTAATAATATCATCCGTATTTGGATAAGTACCCTCAATCATTCGTGTTTGAAATAAAAAATTTTCAATTTCAATAATTAAATTATAATCATTTTCAAAATAAAAATTTATATTTGAATTTAAATCACTAGTAATTTTATCAATTTCATTTAATAAATGAACTGGAATATTAAACTCTTTATTATTAAATTCTAATTTTTCTTCAAAAGAAAATCACTTTTTTGCTAAACAATATCCATCAGTTGCTGTAACAAATAACTTTTGATCATTAAATTTAAAATTAATTCCACTTAATGCTGGTTTATTATTGTTTGTATTTGTTGCAAAAGCAATTTGTTCATTTATATTTTGTAACAAATTTTTATTAAAAGATACTTTATTTTTAATATTTTTGTTAAAGTTGATTTTTGGAAATTTTTCAATTGTCATTGTACTTAATTTAAAGATAAAATCATTATTATCATTTTTAAAATTACTAATGATTAAATTATTAATTTTAAGTTCAAATAAAATTCATTCATCTTCTAGTTTACTAAAAATATCATAGATAATTTTAGTATTAATTAATACTGAACCGATGTTTAATATTTTTAAATATTTTTCATTATTATTTAGTTCATATTTTAATGATAAATTACCATTAGATGCAGTTAAAATTATTTTTTCTTTTTCAACTTCTAATAAAAAACAAGATAATTCTTCATAAGTATTATTAGAAATTGTTATTTTTATTATTTTTTTTATTATTTTGAATAATATAGAACTTTTGATTTCAATTTTCATAAATATCTCCCATTTTTAAACATTAATAATTAATTATATATTATATATATATTAATTATTAATATATATTTAATTATTAATAATATTATGATGTGGATTAATGTGGATAACTAATTTTAACTTATAAAATAAAGAAAAAATAAGAATTTTATATGTTAATAATTTATGATTAAAATAGTGGATTAATTGTGTTTTAAACATTCACGTGATAATCTTTCAATATTTTTTTTAAATTCATAATTAGTTTCAATATTTTTTTTAATTTTGTTATAAGCATTCATTATTGTTGTATGATCTTTACCTCCAAATTCAGAACCAATTTTTGTATATGATTCATTTAAAAGTGTTTTTATTAAATACATTGCTACATGGCGTGCTATTGTTATTGTTTTAACTCTAGAAGTACTAATCAATAATTTGATTGGAATATTATAATATTCAGATACGATTGTTTTAATTTTTTTAATAGTTAGTTTTTCTTTTAATGAAGTATTTGATGTTTTAAAAGCTTTCATAACGTCTTCAAGCACTATTAAATGATTAGGCTTTATATATAAAATGCTGTAAAAAATTAATCTATTTAATGCTCCTTCTAATTTTCTAACATCACTATTAAAATTTAAAGCAATAAAACTTAAAGATTCTTCAGTAAAAATGGTTGGATCATAATTTAAAGACTTAATTTTTTCTTTTAAAATAATTAATGAAGTTTCAAAATCTGGTGAATCAATACCAACACTTAAACCACTTTGAAATCTTGAAACATTTCTTTCTTCAAAACCATATAAATCATCAGGATGTTTATCTGATGTAATAACAATTTGTTTTTGTTTGTTAACAAAGCTATTAAATATATGAAAAAATATTTCATTTGTTTTACTACGATTAGCTAAAAATTGAATATCATCAACGAGAAGAACATCGTATTGATTAAATGAATCTTTAAATTTTTCAATATCATTAATATTTTGTTTAATAATTTCTGGTACCATACGGCCAAATTCTTCAGAAGATAAGTAAAGTACTTTTTTTTGATTATTATATTTTGTTAATATTTCATTTTCAATAGCATGAAGTAAATGTGTTTTTCCTAATCCAGAATTACCATAGATAAATAAGGGATTTCAATACCTACCAAGTTCTATGGTAATTGAAAATGCTGCTTGATAAGCATCGTTATTTGATTCTCCTTTAACAAAGTTATTAAATTGAAATTGTTTTTTAATTTGTTGCAATTTATTAAATTCAACAAAATCTTTTTCTACATATATTTTTTGCTTCTTTGCTTCATTAAGTTCTAAAAATTCAATTTGAAGATTTTGTTGAATAATTCTTTCTAAAATTTCTTTAACTTTAAATGTTATATTTTTAGTTAAAATTTCTTTTGCGAATAGTGAATCAACAATAATTAAACATTTATTTTCAAAAATATCATAAATATAAGTGTTTTTAATATAGTTATTAAAAATACTTGGATCAATCATTTCATCATATTGAAGAAAATTTTTAACTTTATTTCAAATGTTTTGAAAGTTTTCTCGCTTATTATCAGTGTTATTCA